>CAIWET010000106.1 GCA_903911805.1 uncultured Ignavibacteria bacterium
ACTAGATCACCTAATTGATTATAAATAAAAACTTCATTATTATTATTTAATGTTATTTCAATAAAATCATTTGCTGGATTAGGGTAAATCATCGATAAATTTACTAAATCTTCATCAACATCAGTTAATGGTTCATTCATATATGCTTTTTTAAGTAATGTTGCTAAGTTATCTGATGTTTCTGCTGCACCAAAATATAAGTAAAAAGTATATTCCTGATTGTTATTTAAACTTCCTGGGAAATTTTGGCCAATCACCATTGAAATATCATTTATTTCATTATACTGAATTGTTGATCCAGAGGATAATGAAGCGATTTGGTCACTTTTTTGGAAATCATAAGTTGTTTCATAGCTATAACCAGCTGCTTGACCAATTGATTTGTTGACATCTGAGCCAACTAAGCAACCAAACACTGGAAAAGTTGACTGCCCAAAAGTTGTTTGGAAGTTTTTACCCTTGTATTCAGAGATTTCAGCAGCACCACGATTACCAAGTGTACTTGGAATCGCTTCAGGAAAATATCTTACTGAATTACTGTCAGAATCGAACCCTAAGTCCCAATCAAATAAATAACCAACAGCAATATTATTTAGAGTAGTTCCACTAGTGTTTTTAACTGTTACTTTTACTTTTGCAATCCCTACTTTTTTATCAGGTAAAGAAAATTCTTGACTGATGTTCAAACCTATAAATTCTGATGAGATTGTATTACTATCATTAATTAATATTTTATTTAAATTATTTACTGAATTTTCAGCTGAATATCTGAAATCAGAATCATTATTACCCCAACCGTTAAATGAAGAAACGAGTTTTTCATCATTCTCAGTTGCCATAATTCCAGCTTTGTAAATTTGATTACCTGCTTTTTTATAAGTAATTCCAACACCTTCTTTGTTCGTGTCGGTTCCTCCGAATCCAATTTTGCCATTATCATCTACAGAGAAACTAATTACATCATTTGCAAAAGTAATAATCCCAGTGGATGGTGTAAATTCAAAAAGTATGAAATCAGAATAATTATCAGTTGTTATGTCCAATCTAAAGAAGATTTTTTCTGGATTTCTAATTGTTGTTTTAAACTGGAATCCATTTAAACTCAAATCTTTATCGGCTTGGGCATTTATTCCAGATATTTTATTATTAATTATTTTGACTGAATTTGAATAATCTTCAACAGTTGACAAAGTAAATGTTAAATTGTTTGATGCAGCAAGCCAATTATGAAGATTAACAGTCATATTTGTAGTATCCCCAACAAATAATTTTTGCTGAATTGTGCCAGTATTACTCTTTAAGGAATAATTCAAAAATTCAAATCCAGGAATGGAATTTGGATTTCCGTTTAACATTTTATAAAGATTAATTCTACCAACACATAGATTTTTGTATAAAAGATTTTTTTCTGAAATATCGTCAGTACATTGCCTAACATATTGAATCAACTGATATGAATTTAGTTCTGGAAATTTTCCTTTGGCTAATCCCATAGCACCAGCCATTACTGGAGATGCATAAGATGTGCCTTCACCAACATTGTCATAAATTCCACTGCCCTGAGTAGTATAATTACCATCCCCTGGAGCAAAAATTTTACAAGCCACTCCAAGACGAGAAGCAGCCGTGATATTGTCATATTGATTAACTTCGCCTACTCCTAATACTCCTCTATAATTCGCTGGATAATAAATGTCGGTTTTGAGCTTTACATTGAACCCGTTATTCCCAGCAGCTGAAACAACCATTAAACCTTTAGCAACCGCAAAATCAATTATTGATTGGTCTATTTGAGAAAAAGATTTATGAGTACCCCAACTACAATTAACAACTTGAAATCCTCTCAAAGCAGCATAAATCAAAGATTGATAACCATAAACAATATCAGAACTATTATTAATGGCAGTTTTAATTGGAAATAATTTACATTGATTCCCAATTCCAGCAATACCTAATGAATTATTTGTAGTTGCGGCTGCAATTCCAGTAACTTCAGAACCGTGATCAAGCATATTATGTGAAGTATTTCCAGGTAATGTTCCATCGTCTTTGTAACTCATATTATAGCCAATATAATCATCAACAAATCCGTTACCATCATCATCAATATTATTATTAGGGATCTCTGCAGTATTAACAGCAATGTTACCAATTATGTCTTCGTGGTTTTGTTCCACTCCATTATCGCTGATAGCAATAACAATATTAGAACTACCAGGAAAAATATTCCAAGCTTCGTTTGCTTTGATTGTGCTTAATAAATTTTGTTTAAATGTAAGTGGATCGTTTACACTTTGAATTTGATCAACAATATATGGCTCAGCTATTTCAATTTCAGGATATTTATTTAATAAATATTTTGCGAATTTAATAGGATTTGAATTTTGTTTGTATTCTATAATATAACTTCTTAAAATTGGGTCTTCAGCTATTAGAATCTGATTAGAATTTGTTTGAATAGACATATGATCAGAAACTTTAAAAGTTAATGATTGTTCAGGCTTTAAATATTGGTCCTTGATTGTAATATTATCAGCAAATAATATCATTTCAGCAATAGCTTTATGGTAAATATGATTTTTAAATCGAATTCGAAGAGTATTAGCTAGAGCTTTATTACCATCAATATTGATAAAATCAGCAAATGCAATGCTGTTCAGTAATATAATCAAACCAAAATAAATGAATACTTTTTTCATA
>CAIWET010000107.1 GCA_903911805.1 uncultured Ignavibacteria bacterium
TAAAGCTAAAGCGATTTCTAATTAACTGTACAAATCACAGTAACATAAAAATTACCAACATCAGTCATTATATTAATATATGCTTTTTGAGTCCCTGCTTTAGTTGGATATATTGAAATTGGCAGAATAAAATCTTTGTTATTCTCTATTAAATAATTAAATGAATTAGGTAATAATCCTATATTTGTTATATTATCATAAGTAATATTTAGAACTTTAATATTTGAACCAGTCAAATTAGTCAAGATTGAAAAATCCGCTGATTTAGAGTCTCCTACTTTTAAAATACCCATATCAATTGTAAAGTAATTTTGTTTTATGTTGAAATTATTTCTTAATTCATAAGTTTCACTTAATTTATTATAATAGAATTTTTCTAATTTCACTAATCCGACATCAGGAACATAATAAGCATTATATGAATCAAGAAATAGATTTGAATAATTATTAGTTAGCCTTTTTGTTGTTACTTTGTATTTTATTGCATTAATATTACCATTGGTTAAAATAACGTTTTCTTGAGAAATTTCATAAGATTTATAGAGTGTATCCGAAAAATTATGTGCTATTTGCAAACTATCGAACCAAAATCCAAATATGTCAAATGATGAGCTATTGTAAGGTGTTGTCAAGTCGGGATATGCCGCTTCTAAATATGATGCATTATCACATAGATGACATTTATACCATAATCCTTTATCTGTGTTAGTCATATATACAAAATCCATAAATATTGGGTGCCATACCTTGAACCACTTTTCATTATTATCCAAATATTCACCCTCAACAAACATTGAATCCCTTGTAATAAGATTGGATCCACCATCGAAGTTATAATATTTATGTAAATAATACCAGGTTTTTCCAGCTGCCAAAGGTTGAATTACAGAACTTTGCTGGTTCTCCAAAACTTTAGTGTATTTTACGACATTTGATATCTTATTTGGATCAGATTGTGTTATATCCTCACAAGAAATTAAAACAATTGCGATTAGAAATACTATTATTAGATTTTTCATAACTCACTCCATTTATAATGAATATTTTATTCCATAATTTATGGAAAATTTTCCTGCATTAAATTTGTTATTTTGATGTTGGTAATTCATAGTTGAATATTCAGCTTGAGCTGTAATCCCAAATTGAGGGAGTATTCTATATTCTAAACCCAAACTACTTCTCAAAATTATTCCGTAATTATTGGCTGAAAACATTCCTTGAAGGAAGGGATTAATGTTAGAGAATTCACCAATATTATATCTTCCAAAAATACCATAGCTATATAAATTCGGATTTTGCTCGTAATCAATTGTCTGATTTAAAGAATTCAATCCTCTATATTTCACAAAAAAAGTTTCATGTCTAAAATCAGCTCCGATTTGGAAGTTGTCATTCAATTTATATAAAATTGCTAAATCCATATTATTAATTTTTGACATATAACTTGGGAATAAAGTTTCTTTTGGTAATGTCCAATTTGCTGTACTTTTCATTTCAATAGCCAATCCCCAATCTTCTAAAATATTTGTGCTTTCTATGAATTCTGGTATGGACTCTTGCCTTATATTTGGCGAATTGAAATCACTTACAACTTGATTTATTTTAATGTTTTTATCTTTTTTTACAAAATTAATTGTATTTAAATTCCTAATTATATTATTTTGATCGACTTTGTCAATATCTTTTTCTTTTTCAATAAAAACATATTTAATGATTGGTTTACTCTTTTGCTGAATGTTTATCGGTTTTTCAATAGGAATCGAAGATGCGCTTTTGATAATAACCGGAACCTTATCTTCTATAACAATATTGCCTTTATTTCCAAAGAAATAATAAAATGGTGACAATAGTAAAAAGACAATAATGCCTCCAACCAGCATCATTTTAGAGTTTTGTATTAAATTTGAATTTTTATTTATATTCAACGGAGTATTATGTGAAGAAGCAGCAATTCCTAAACTAGTAAATAAGGAATTTGTCAAATTTACATCAGGAACAAATGCATTAAGCGAAGATTTAGCAGCTTTTGGAATTAATTTATACATTCTTAATTCATCTCTTAATGATTGATTAATTGAGAGTTTGGAATAAAACTCACTTTCTGCATCAATCGGCAAATCTCCATTTATATATTCTATTATTAATTCAGTTGGATTCATAAATCACCTAAAAATTTCTTTTCATGTTTAAAAACATATTCTTTTACTAGTTTTGTAGCCCTATAAATTCGTTTCCTAATGCAATCAACTGATTCTTCGCAAATTTTTGCAATTTCTTCATTTTTCATATCTTGAAAATATTTAAAAATAAAGGGTTCTCTGTGCTTTTCGTCTAGCTGATAGACCGCTTTCAAAATTAATTCCTGCTTAAAATCATCTTCTTCAGAATTAATAGAGATTGATTTTGAATATTGTGAATATTCTTCATACTTTTTCTTTTCTCGTTCCTTAGATTTTATGTCATTCAAAAAAGTATTCTTTGCAGAAATAATCAAAAATGTAAGAATGTTATTAATTTCTTTACCGTTTTTTGCATATTCATAAAATGCAATCCACACTCTTTGGAAAAGATTTTTTCCTAAATCAGAATCACGAGTTAAATAATAGCAATAATGATTTAATTTGGTTGCAGACCTTTGATAAATTTCAGTAAAAGCCAAATCGCAGGTTGATTTTTCTTCCTGCATAAGGATTAATAATTCAAAATCATTATATAAACTAAAATCTATCATAATATTCAAAAATAAAACAAATTACAAACATATAGACAACAGAATTACAAAAAATGGGACAATTTATTTTTCTTTTTGTTCATTTTAATTACAATGGATATGTAACATTCTTTGCTCAATTTTGTCTATATATTGTAAAGTGTTTATATAAAATGGAAAATATATGTTAAAATTTAAAGTACTATTTGTAAGTTTATTTGTTTTTGCAAGCTCAATTTTTGTTTTTGCAAATGAATCAAACACGCAAATAACCGCAGCAGCAAAAGCTAAGGCAAGATTCTCAACTTTCAAAAAAGATGATTTCATCAAACTCAACAAAAGAAATAAAAGAGCTCAAAATGAGCAAAAGACTAAAGTAGAAAAAGCTAATATTTTTCTAAAAAATTCGAATATCGAAACAAAAAAAGCTGAAATAAATAAAAATGAAAACCAAACTTTAGCAAGTACCAATGTTTGGGTTCCTGGTGAATTTGACGAATCACAGGCTGTATTGATTTCCTGGCCTTCTTATGCTTACGATGCTGACGGATATCCTTTAGAGCCATTTATGAATGGTTACGGCTGGCCTTATGATGGAAGAGATACCTTATTGAAAATCGAAGGATACGATACAGATTTATACGATGATAGTCCTTATCCAATTCTTTATAAAGAATTAGTAAATGCAATTCAAAATGAAGTAAAAGTTTGGATTAGATTAACTAATATCGAAGATTCAGTTTATATCAAATCTTATATGGATTTTATGGGCTACCCATTAACAAATTATTTATTTTTCAATCAACCAGAAGGCGAAAATTCTTTTTGGATGAGAGATTGCGGTCCTTATGGATATTATTATGGTGATCAGGATTCATTAGGATTAATAGGTGCTTTATATTATCCAGGAAGACCAATTGACAACGATATTTCTAAATTTTTAGCAACCAAATTTGGCTATCAATATACTCAATCAAATGTTGAGACCGAAGGTGGCAATTTTATGACTGACGGTTGGGGAAGAGCTTTTTGGAGTACGGTAATTGCCGAAAATAATGCTGATACTTACGGCAGAGCTTATGATTATAAAGCTCCAATGTCATTAGCATCTGTAAACGCTGCAATGAAATCTGTTTTCAATCTTACCAATTATTCTGTTTTAAACAAATTAGTTTGCGATGGCGGAACAGGTCATATCGATTTATACTTGAAATTAGTTGATGACGAAACAATTATTGCTACAAAATATCCTGATTATATGAATTCCGGACTTTTCCCAGATTATAAAACAGCGAATACAAATATCACTACAATTAAAGGATTAAGCTCACATTATGGCAGACCTTATAATGTTCAAAATTTGGAATTACCCACTAGAGACAATGGCGGACAATATGAAAATTGTGATTCATTATTTTATGATGCTAGAACTTACATAAATGGTCTCTCAATCAACAAAACTTTTATTATGCCTATTTATTCCAATGATACATTAGGCAATCTATTGCAAGATAATTTAGCAATTGAGAGTATGAAGCAAATTTTGCCAGGATACACAATCTATCCAATAGATGCAAGAGCATTATCTACTGGTGGTGGTGAAATTCA
The DNA here is from genome assembly GCA_903911805.1 of uncultured Ignavibacteria bacterium. Lineage (GTDB taxonomy): Bacteria > Bacteroidota > Ignavibacteria > Kapaibacteriales > UBA2268 > CAIWET01. The sequence goes on from CAIWET010000107.1 coordinate 4,319, forward strand.
TTGTATTACAATGCAAATTCCTGCAGAAAATCCATTAAGAATTGCACACCAAAGAATCTCTGGTTTAACAGATTTAAAATCAGAATGGAATCTAACAGCTACCGCAAAAAATCGTTCGGGAATCAAATCTTCTAAATTATATTGGAAGAAACAAAATGAAACTACATGGAAAACTGTAGATATGCCTTCAATCGGTAGCGACCAATTCAGCGGAGTTATTCCTGGTGCTAATTTAACATTAAAAGATTCTATAAATTATTATATTGAAGTTCAAACAAATAATGGCAAAACTCAAAGCAGACCAATTTCAGCTCCTAAAGGGTTTTATACATATTATTTTACTGGAATTTCCGGAATTGAAGATGATTTTGCAGAGATTTCTAATTCAATCAAAATTGAACCAAATCCTGCAAATGAAATTACAAACTTCAAATTCAATTTGGCAAGCTCAGGCAAGTATAAAATAACAATTACAAATTCACTTGGTGAAAGATTATTTGAAATTCCTGAAAATGATTATTCAATTGGTGCAAATACGATTCAGATCAATACAAATAAATATACTTCCGGAATGTATTATATAAGTTTATCCAATCAAATGATTTCTAAAACCATTCCAATGATGGTTATTAAATAATATTTGTTTGATTTTTTTTATAAAGAGACAGGTCTATGGCCTGTCTTTTTTTTTGATGTGTGTTTCGAAAAATTTATAATCGGAAAGCCTAATAATCGGACAAAAAACTAATTGATACTCAATCCACTTTTAGAAATACTTTCGTAAAAGCCACTTTTGTCATAATTTTTATTAACAATTATAGGTTCAATTCTAGTATCTAAGCAATCAACCAATTCAAACAATTTAGATGATAATTCAAAGTGATTATTTGAAATATGGTCAACAATAAATGCAACATCAATATCGCTATTTTGGTTAAAATTACCATTAACAAAAGAGCCAAAAATAATAACTTTTTCGAAAGCGAAATACTCTTTAGCTTGCAATGCGAGTATTTTTATTTTTTCAATAATATTTTCATCCATAAAATAAACTCCTTGGTTTCAATAAATAGTTTTTCGCAATATTCTTTTGTTAATGTTTTAGAAATCTCTTTTTTGTTGGATGGATACCTAGCTTCAATATTGAGTGGCATTAAATTATATATTAATTTTTTCTGGCTTTCAGTTAACAACTCATTCAAATTTGAGTTTTTTGATAATGTCAACAAATTATGTGTGTATTGTGGTTCAGATTTAATATTAAACCAATGATAAGCCTTGATTGCTTTTTCAATTGTAAGATGGCACAAAAAACCAAAATGCAAATACCTATTTGCAATTAAGACAATTTCAGCAGTAATTAAATCTTCTTCAGCTAAATCAAACCAGTATTCTATTTTTTCTAAATAATCCATAATTTCTAAGACGCAAAATAATAAACTAAATTGAAATTCCAAGTTATCATTAATCTTAAAATCGCAAATTTACAAAAGTTTATTCTTTAACAAAAAATAAAGAATTTTCTGTTTAGTCTATATCTTGTATTTTAATTTTTAAAGGAGTTTTTTAAAGTGAATAGAATAATATTTTTTGTAATGATTTTCTTAATAGGCGGTTTTTTGAATGCCGAAGACAAGAATCATATATCAAAAGGTAATGATTTATATAAAAAGAA
>CAIWET010000108.1 GCA_903911805.1 uncultured Ignavibacteria bacterium
CCTTTTCTCAGAATAATATTCCAATTACTACACCAATTAAATGGGAAGGAATGGATACATTATCGAAATTTTATCAATTTGAGCAATTCAAAAAAATGAATAAAATTGATGAAAATAAAACTCTTGTAAAAGATACAAAAAATAGTGTTTTAGATTTAATAACTGACCCGAGAGTAATCTACTCTTCTTATTTTGGTGGTAATGGCTATGATTGCAGTTATGGAATTGCTGTAGATAGTAAAGATAATATGTATTTGGTTGGTTATACCGGAAGTACCAATTTACCTGTTACAAAAGGTTGTTTTCAAGATTCAAATAAAGGTAATCACGACGCATTTATTGCAAAATTCACTCCAGAGGGACAACCAGTATGGATTACTTATTATGGCGGCTCGAGAACTGATGTTGCAACAGGTTGTGTAATTGATAAAGAAGATAATATTTATGTTGTTGGCAAAACAACAAGTTCCGATTTTCCCTTAACAAGTGGTTCTTATAAAGGTGGCGGAGATGCTTTTATTCTGAAATTTACTTCAACCGGTGAGAGATTATGGGCTATACCTTATGGCAGTGCAGATTATGATTATGGTCAGGGAATTGCTTTAATGTCTGATGGTGGTGTAGTAATCACCGGCTACACCGGTGGAATAGATTTGCCGGTAACAAGCGAAGCTCTATATAAAGAACGACAAGGATATTCAGATTTATTTATTGCAAGATTCAGCAAAAACGGAGAACTAATTTGGGGAACATATTACGGTGGCTACCAATATGAAGTAGCAAATTGCATTGCAACAGATAAGGATGATAATATTGCAGTTGGTGGTTATAATTTAATTGCAGAAAATAAACCAAATAAGCCAATATATCCAACTACACCTGATGCTTTTCAAAGAGATACAATACAGTATAAAGATGCAATATTATTAGTCTTATCAAAGGATTGCAAGCTAAAATATTCAACTTTATATGGTGGTCATGCAGAAAGACTCTTTATGGGTGATGGTGATGATATGATAAATGGAGTAACATTTGACAGCGATGGAAATATTTATTGTTGCGGCTATACGTCAAGTTATGATTTCCCAACAACTGCCAATGCTTATAAACCAAAATATGATTCACACGATGCTTTTATATTTAAATTTTCAAATACATATAAAAGACTTTGGGCTACTTATTACGGTGGGTCAGTTAAAGATGGAAGTGATGATATAGCTTTATCAATCTATTGCAATGAAAATAATGAGCTTTGGATAACTGGGTGGACAAATAGTTATGATTTTCCAGTTATAGGAACATCCTTAACAAATGTTGTTCCGCCTTCTCGTATAGGTGGGAACGAAATATTATTACTCAAAATGAACTATTTATCAATTCCGATTTATTCTGGATACTTTACTTATGGGTTTGGATATACAATTTATTCAAAAAAATCTCAATTCTTTATATCTGGAGAAACTACTTCAGCAAGATTTCCTTATACCCAAAATGCATTTCAAAATAGAATAATACCAATTGAAAAAACTTCTTATTTAATAAAATTAGACTTAACAATAACAGACATAATAGAATCCAAAAATGAAAATATTATTGTTATATTAACAAATACTTCATAAGAATTATTGGAAATCAG
>CAIWET010000109.1 GCA_903911805.1 uncultured Ignavibacteria bacterium
AGGAAATTATCATTATTCTTCAAAATTAGTTTATAGAGTCCTGACGAAAAATTTATATCATTAATTTGATAATGAATTATTTTATCAGATATTTTAGAACTTGAATAATCAAAAATTTGAGATATATTGCCAAAAGAATCTTCTATGAATAAATCAAAAATGGAGTTGTTTGATTTGCTATCAATCACTTCAATATTGATTTTACCATAAGAAGGATTTGGATAAGTAGACAGAATAAAAGGGCGATTCTTTTCAATAGAAGTTGTGATTAGTTTAATATTATTACCGCATTTTTCAATACTTTTAAAATCTTCTTTTGTGCCAGTTGCAATCACAGATTTAGCTAAAGATGTGCAAGAATCAATCTGGAAAACTAATGTATCAAGCATTTCACCAACAATATTATATTCCAGCCAAATATTGATGGAATCTGATGAATTAGCTCTTATCAATTTTGGAAATTGACTTATTGGAATTGAAAATGAATATTTGCTTAAACTATAAACATCAACTAAAGTAATATCAAAGTTTGAAGTATTCTTAACGTAAAGTTGTCTAGATTCTACAGTTCCATAAAGATGAGTATCAAAAATAATATTATCATCATAATCTACTGAATCGGTGAAAACTAATTTATCAAAATATCCACCACTTGAAATCGAATTTTTAATAATTATATCTAATCCAGATTTGGTGCATTTATTTATTATATAAAAATTGCCATCGTAATGATCATCAATCAGCGAAACAATAACATCAACTTTTTTTGATGGTAATTTGGTAAGAATTTCAACTTTACAATTCTTACTTTTCATATTATCAATGTATATCTGATCAATTTCGTTGGCATCTTCAACTGTATAAATAAATCTTTTGCAGTCGAATCTTTGACTTGTTATTTGAGGTGGATTTGGTTTAATTTCTTCATCATCTTGCAATATTTCAACAGATGCTAGTGAAGATGAATTGATAAAATCCCCACCACCAATACAAAGTATAGAATTATTCGAACTTTGCTGTGGATTTTTCAATGCTATTAGAGCGTGAGTTCTCCTCGGATTAATTAAATTAGGTCCTATAGAAGAAATTCCAGTATTTGTATTTAGCAATTCACTTGAGGGAATATTATTATCATTTTCGTCAAAGCCACCAGCAATTATAATTGTGCTATCGTTAAATTCAGCTAACTTATGCCAATTCCTTTTGAAATTCATATTAGATAAAAACTTAATTGAATTATTATCATCTTTATAAATTTCATTATTAATATTTAATGGAGATTCTGAAATACTCCCACCCGAAAAAATATAATTTCCTTTATTTAACCTTAATCCACTTGAATTTGTAAACTTTGAATTTGTTTTTCCGTAAAGAACCCAAGTTTCACTAATTTGATCAAATCTGTAAATGTCGTTAGTCCTTGCTGAATTTATACTTCCAATTCGACCACCGACACAAATTATTTCATCATTAGAAGTTCTACCAAGAATATGGTAATTGACTTGATAAGGGTAGTTAGAAGTATATCTAGATTTTCCAGTATTAATATTAAAAATTTCGCAAGAATTGATTGAAATTTTTCCGTCAGATTCACCACCTACAACTAAAATTAGCGAATCATTTAAAAAGATTGAAGCAAAAATTGCTCTATTATTTAAAAGACTACCAATTATTGTCCATTGTTTTGTTAGTAAATCATATTTTTCAATAGAATTAACAGCAATATCCCAATTAGAGATTAATCCTCCAATTGCGTAAATATTTCCATTTTTATCTTGTTGAGTAGTGAACCAACCTCTTCCCAGATTTAAATTAGCAGCATTTTTAATAGTAGAATCTTTAATATTTATTATTTCGCAACTCGAAATACCAGTACCATTATTATCAAGCCCACCAATAACCATTGCTTCGTAATCACTAATCTTGACAGCTTGAGGGTGATTTCTTATATTATTTAAATCTCCAAAAACTTTCCATTGTATTGAGAAAGTTATTTGAGTATCAATCAAAATTATTACAAATATTAAAAAAAGTTTTTTCACTTA
>CAIWET010000110.1 GCA_903911805.1 uncultured Ignavibacteria bacterium
TTGGCACAATTATAAATTTGCAAAAGAAATAATTCAGGATAAATTTCACCATTATTATAATCTCCTGATACTAAAAAAGTATTATAAATACCATGTCCAATTTCGTGAGTCATAACATGCCAAAGCAATTTAGGCTCTATATCACCGCAAGTATTCAAAAGTTCTCCAAAAAATCTTTTTACATATTGCTTAATTCTACCATCATTATTATACGAAAAATTTTCGACAAAATTGGTATCATTCATATCTCTAAATGTAGAAATATGCGAAACCGCCCCAATTTTATTGTTAATGAAATATAAAAAAAGACAGGTCTAATACCTGTCTCCACAAATAATAATTCTACTATTTTACTTCCCCTCTTTTTATAAGGATGGGTGGCAAAACGTGTATTCATAGACGTTTTGACGGGGTGGTCACTTTTTGTTTCATAGGAAAGACGCACAGCAGTGCGTCTATAAAACAATTGATATTTTTGCACAGACAGGAATGTCTGTGCTACTTATTCAAATCGTCCAATATTCACTAACACAATAGAAAAATAATTATTTAAATGTGATTTTATAAATATTTTAATAACATTGCATTTAGCTGGAATTGTAACAGCGTGAAATAATAAGCAGTTGCAAGAGTTAGGCGAACCTAAATAATATATTTCAATGTATTAACATCTAATTTATTTAAATACAAATGGTTACAAATAGTTAACTTTTTTTAATAAATGTTTTTTTAGTTGCCAATTAATTGTTAATTTTGAATGATGTAAATTTTAAAATTTTTAGAATAGAGATATGTTGACAGATTTTGGATTTATTTTACTATACTTTATAATCGGATTTGTATTCGTCGGGATAGGCATTTTAACAGCTGCCGTATTAAGACCTAGTCATCCAAATCCTATAAAGAACTCAACTTACGAGTGCGGCGAAGAGCCAATGGGTGGCGCTTGGATCAAGTTTAATATTAGATTCTATGTTTTAGCATTAATATTTCTTTTGTTTGATGTAGAAGTAGTATTCCTTCTTCCTTGGGCAGTTGTATATAAACAACTCGGATGGTTTGCTTTTATTGAGATGATTGTTTTTGTTGTAATTCTTCTTGCCGGTTTGGCTTATGTTTGGGCAAAAGGCGATTTATCTTGGGAAAGACCTAGACCTTATATCCCAAGCTTAAGAGATTTAGTTGTTCCAAAAAAAGATTAACATTCTAATTTTAAAAGATAGAGGAAATTATGGGCTTATTAAATAAATTAGACGATCCTTTTGAAGGCGGTGGAGTTCTTTTAGGCACTGTCGAAGATGTACTTAACTGGGGCAGATCCAAATCTGACTGGTATTTGCATTTTGGGCTAGCTTGCTGTGCAATCGAATTTATGGCTATGAATGCTTCTCATTTTGATTTTATGAGATTTGGTACTATTCCTAGAACATCACCTCGCCAGGCAGATTTTATTATGATTACCGGTACAGTTACTTTAAAAATGGCTGAAAGAATTAAAATTCTTTGGGAGCAAATGGCTGAGCCTAAGTACTGTATGTCTATCGGTTCTTGTTCAAATAGTGGTGGTCCTTATTGGGAACACGGTTATCACGTACTTAAAGGCGTGGATAGGATAATTCCTGTGGACGTTTACGTTCCTGGCTGCCCTCCAAGACCAGAAGCTATGCAAGAAGGTATGGTAAAATTGCAGAAAATGATTAGCGAACAGGCAATCTTTAATAAAAGAAAAAGAATGGCTGAAATTGACAAACAAAATGAAATTAAATAATTGAGGATTTATGCAAACTGAAAAAATTTTCGATACTCTGACAAAAAAATTCGGCAATGACGTAACTCCAATACTTGAAGCTGCTCCTAGCGAGCCTTTCATTTTAGTAAAAGCTGATAAAATTTATGATGTTTGTTTGTTTTTAAGAGATAACAGCGAATTAGATTTTGATTATATGATGTGCTTAACAGGCGTTCATCAAAAACCAGATTTGGGAGTTGTTTATCATCTTTATTCAATTAAACATAAACATAAAATTGTATTAAAAACTTTTGTTAGTATCGATGCACCTAATGTTCCTACTGTGGAAAGAATCTGGCGTTCAGCCGATTGGCACGAAAGAGAAGCTTGGGATATGTATGGTATTAACTTTGAAGGTCACCATAATTTGATTAGAATTTTGTGCCCTTACGACTGGGAAGGCTTCCCACTAAGAAAAGATTATGTAACTCCCGAAGAATATCACGGGATGAGAGTTCCTTATTAGTATGAATTTAAATTAAAGGTACTTAACGTGGCTGAAAAAAAGACTTTTGAAATGGAATACAGCAAGGTGGATACTGAAAGAATGAGGTTAAATGTTGGACCTCAGCATCCATCTACTCACGGTGTGCTCCGACTTGAAGTTGAACTCGATGGCGAAATCGTAACAGAAGTAGTTCCGCATATGGGATATTTGCACAGATGCTTCGAAAAGCATTGTGAGGCAATGACTTATCCTCAGTGCATTCCATATATAGACAGACTTGATTACATAAGCTCAATGAATAATGAGTGGCCCTACGTAATGGGCGTTGAAAAACTTATGGGCATCGAAGTTCCTGAAAGAGTGGAATACATAAGAGTTATAATGGCTGAATTAAATAGAATAGCCAATCACCAAATAGCAGTTGCAACTTTCGGTTTGGATGCAGGCGCATTTACTCCGTTTTTATATTATTTCCGTGATAGAGAAGAAATCTTAGCAATTCTTGAAAAAGCTTCTGGCGGCAGATTGCTTTATAACTATTTCTGGGTTGGCGGTTTAGCTGCTGACGTGCATCCTACTTTCAAGCAGGAATGCCTAGATGTTATCAAGCACATTCGTGCAACAAATGCTGAAGTAACGAATCTCTTGATTTATAATAAAATCTTTATCGATAGAACTGCAAACGTAGGAATTCTTCCTGCTGACGTTGCTATCAATTTTGGTTGTTCAGGACCTGTTTTAAGAGGCTCCGGATTCCCATTAGATTTAAGAAGAGCAGAACCATACTCAATTTACGACCGCTTTGACTTCAATGTAGTTGTTGGAAAAGGCGAAGTTGGAACATTGGGCGACTGTTGGGATAGAAATATCGTAAGAATGGGCGAAATGGAAGAAAGCTGTAAGATAATTGAGCAAGCAATTGCCCAAATGCCTGATACAGGCGATGTACAGGAAAAACTTCCTAAAAAGATTAGAATACCAAAAAGCGAAATACTTTCAAGAGCTGAAAGCCCTAAAGGCGATCTTGGATTTTATATCGTAGGAAATGGTACTGACAAACCTGAAAGATTAAGATGCAGAGCAACAAGCTTTATTAACTTGAGCGTTCTTCCTGAAATTTCTAAAGGTTATATGATTGCCGATTTGATTTTGATTCTCGGTAGTATTGATATTGTTCTTGGTGAAGTAGACAGGTAAAATAAATTAGAATAAATTATGGAAACAAATATATTTATACAATTACTCGGAAATAACTGGATAGCATACACAGCAATTGCTGTATTGCCGTTAGGTTTTTTGCTTTTATATGCATTGGTTGCTATTTTGGCAGAGTTAAAAGTGTCTGCCTGGATGCAAGATCGCCTTGGCCCTATGAGAACAGGTCCTTGGGGAATATTACAGCCATTGGCTGAAGTAGTTAAGCTATTGCAAAAGGAAGATATTACACCGGACTTAGCAAATAAGGTTCTTTATAATTTAGCTCCTTATATGATGTTCACCGGAGCTTACGCAGCTGTAGCAGTTATTCCATTTAGTCAGCAATTTGTTCCATCCAATATTAATCTTGGATTATTCTATATATTTGCAGTAAGTGCTATTGCAACTATTGGAGTTGTGATGGGCGGCTGGGCTTCTAATAACAAATATTCACTACTTGGCGCAATGCGTTCGGTAGCTCAAATAATAAGTTATGAAATTCCTGCTGCAATGGCAATATTAGCTACTGCAGTTTTGGCTTCGAGCTTAAATCTAAATGAAATTAACACAGTACAAGACGGCGGAATTTTTAACTGGTTCATCTTTGGTGGTCCAGGTCCTTGGTTCAAAGTATTTGTATTGCCATTTACATTTGGACTTTGCTTAATCTATATGATTGCATCATTGGCTGAAACAAATAGAACTCCATTTGATATTCCTGAAGGTGAATCAGAATTAGTAGCTGGTTATCATACAGAATATGGTGGAATGAAATTCGCAATGTTTTTCTTGGGCGAATATGTTAATATGTTCATAGTATCAGCAATTATGGCAACAATATTCTTTGGCGGCTGGCAGTCACCATTTGGTAGTTCAATTATGAGCGGTCCAGTTTGGGGATTATTCTGGTTTTTAGCTAAAGTAGGAACAGTAGTATTTTTCCAAATCTGGTTAAGATGGACACTCCCAAGATTAAGAGTTGACCAATTAATGGACCTCGGTTGGAAATATTTACTTCCAATGTCATTCATTTGCTTTTTTGCAATTGCACTTTGGAAGATGTTAATTTAATTAGAGCTTGAGGAGAGAAAATAATGGCAAATTATATAAAAAATATGTGGGATGGAGTTTATACAGTTCTAGTGGGTATGAAGATCACTTGGAAACATATGTTTATGAAAAAAGTGACTGTTCAATATCCAGACGAAATGTATCCAATTCCAAAAAATGCTAGGAACAGACTTCAATTATACGCTGATCAATGCAATGGATGTAATTCTTGCGCTCGTATCTGCCCAGTTAATTGTATCAGTATCGAGACATTGAGAGTAACTCCCAATGATCCCGAAAATCCAAAGGTATTAGAAGATCCCGAAAACGACCATTGGTTGCCAAGAAAATTATGGGTAACCAAATATGATATTGATATGGCTAAATGCTGTTACTGCAGTTTATGTACAACTGTTTGTCCATCTGCAGCAATTCAGCATACAACAGACTTTGAATACTCATCATATTTCAAAGAAGACTTATTATATCATTTTACTGCAATGACTCCTGAAACAGTTGTTTCCAAAAAACAAATGTTAGAAGAACATCAGGCGAAAGAAAAAGCAGCAAAAGCAGCGGCAGCGGCAAAAGCAGCTGAAGAACAAGCAAAAGCAGCAGCAACTGCTTCGGCAAATTAAATTATGAGAATTAATAATAAAATATAAGATATAGTTATGAATTTAGTTGATATTGTTTTTTATTTCTTTGCAGTAATAATTGTTGCTTCGGCAGCAGTGGTAGTGCTTTCGAAAAACATTATGTATTCTGCTTTTTCATTGCTTTTTACTTTTTTTGGAGTAGCAGGAATATACGTATTGCTTAATGCTGATTTTATCGCTGTTACTCAGTTGATGATTTACATCGGCGGTATTTTAGTCTTAATCATCTTTGGTGTTATGTTAACAACTAAGATAACAGGGCTCGAAATGAAAACAGGTATAACAGGCAAAGCACAGTATGCAATTGGCGGATTATCTACTTTAGTTCTTGGTGGTACATTGATTTATGTATTTAACTCAACTTCTTGGTTTAAATCACCATCAGTACCAACAACTAGCACAGTAGAAGCAATCGGGGCATCTTTATTAACTAATTATTTGTTGCCATTTGAGGCAGCATCAGTATTATTGCTTTTAGCAATGATTGGTGCGGCATTAATAGCAAGAAGAAAATAATATTGTAAATTAAGTATAATTAAATGGTATAAATATGAGCATTGGATTAAATCATTACTTAATATTAAGCGCAATACTCTTTTCGCTCGGAATCTTTGCGGTGATATCCCGTAAAAATGCAATTATGGTGTTGATGGGCTTGGAATTAGTTCTTAATTCAGCCAACATAAACTTCATTGCATTTGCAAAGTTCGGAGGAATGAATATTGATGGGCATATAGCAGCTATTTTCGTGATAATTCTGGCAGCAGCTGAAGCAGCAATTGCATTGGCAATTGTGCTGAACATTTACCAGAACTACAAGCACGTTAATGTTGATGAAATTGATAAGCTCAAAGAATAATTTTTATAGTAAATTATAGGAAATTAATAGATTAAAGTTATGACACCGGAAAACTTATTAAATATTGCAATACTAATAACTTTGCTACCGTTACTCAGCTTTCTGATTAACATATTCTTCGGCAAAAAATTAGGCAAAGTAAGCTCGTACATAGGAACTACAATCATGGGAATTGATTTGATTCTCGCGGTTACAGTTTTTGTAAGTAAAGTATTTAATACTTGGAGCGAGTATCTTGTTCAGAATGCAGATAAGTCATTAACTTATTTGGCTAGTGACGCTATGGTGCAGTTGAAGTACAATTGGTTCAGCTTTGGGCGATTAAACGTGCAGGTTGGAATTGGAATTGATAATTTAGCCGCTATTATGCTTGTTGTGGTAACTCTTATTTCGTTCCTGGTTCATTTATTCTCTACAGAATATATGGCAGGAGATAAGAGATTCCCTAGATTTTATGCTTATCTCGGAATTTTTACTTTTTCGATGCTCGGAATCGTAATAGCAAATAACTTCCTCTTTATGTATTCCTTCTGGGAATTAGTAGGATTGAGTTCATATTTGTTAATCGGATTTTGGTACGAAAAAGACTCAGCTTCCAACGCTGCTAAAAAAGCATTCCTTACTAATAGAATCGGTGACCTTGGATTTTTCTCTGGTATTATGATTCTATTCTTTACTTATGGTACATTTATGTATGACGAAATATTCGGTAAAATGGCAACAGGACTTATTCCTTTTGACAGTGGCACAATGCTAACAGTAGCCGGTATATTAGTCTTTATGGGTGCAGTTGGTAAATCAGCTCAGTTCCCATTACACGTATGGTTGCCAGATGCTATGGAAGGTCCAACACCAGTATCAGCATTGATTCACGCTGCAACTATGGTTGCCGCCGGTGTTTATCTAGTAGCAAAAGTTTTCCCAATGTTAACTGCTGATGCTTTATTAGTAGTAGCATATACAGGAGCAATTACGGCATTTATTGCAGCAACAATTGCCCTAACTCAAAATGACTTTAAAAAGGTTCTGGCATATTCCACAGTGAGCCAATTAGGATATATGATTATGTCTATAGGTGTTGGATCATATATGACAGGATTTTTCCATTTGTTAACTCACGCTTGGTTCAAAGCAGCATTATTCCTTGGCTCTGGTTCAGTAATTCACCAGATGCATCACTCAGCTCACCACTTCCACGATCATCATACTGATCCTCAGGACATTAGAAATATGGGTGGATTGAGAAAAACAATGCCTTGGACTTACGCTACATTTTTATTTGCCACTATGGCAATTTCAGGAGTTCCGCTAACATCAGGCTTTTTAAGTAAAGATGGTATATTAGCTGGTACAATGGCATTTGGAAATTTAACAGGCCATTGGTTAATTCCGATAATTGGATTTTCTGCAGCCGCTATGACAGCTTTCTATATGTTTAGATTAACTATAGTATCTTTCCACGGCGACTTTAAAACAAAAATTGCAGAGCATACAAGCGAAAATAAATTCGTGATTGTATTTCCTTTAGTATTATTAGTAGTGTTATCACTTTGGTTCTGGTATTCACCAAATCCTTTTGATGCAAATGCTGGCTGGTTCGCTCATAAATTAGCAGCCCCGAAAACAGCAGTTCCTGCTAATCTTCAATGGGACTTCTTATTAACTGAAGAACAAAAAACTGCTTATGCTGAAAAAACAAGCAAAGCAGCTGAAGCAAAAGCTAATATTAAAGAAGCTTTACCTGCAACAGCAGAAGGAACAGAACTTCATAAAGAAGCAGTTGCACCTGAAGCAAATCAAGGAGCAAAAGAAGCTGCTGCAACCGAATCAAAAGCAGTTGGCGAACTTGGTCATCAAGAAAATGACCTAGCTAAAGCATCTGAACATAAAGCTGAAGAAGTAAAAACTGAAGCACATACTACAGAAACTGCAGCAGTAAAAGAAGAACATAAAACAGGTGAAGCCGCAGTTGCAGCTCACGGAGCAACTACCCACGAGGCAGGAAACGCTCACGCAGAAGCCGGAACACACGGCGGTGGTCACTATGTAAATAAATTTGCAGAAGAAATGCATCATTTCCACGTACCAGCAATGATATTGTCATTAATAATTGCAGGTTGCGGAATTGGATTCTCATTTTTGATGTATCAATTTAAATTATTTAATCCTGATGCATTAGCAAACAGCTTAAGACCATTATACAATTTATCGTATAATAAATGGTATTTTGATGAAATTTATCAGGCAACAATTATTGCTTTCACTGTCGGCTTTGGAAAAGTATTAGCCATATTCGATAATAAAGTAATAGACGGAATCGTAAATTTAACAGGATGGTTTACCAAACTAGTTGGTCACATTACAGCCATATTTGATAATGTAGTAATTGATGGATTGGTTAATTTACTTGCTAAAGTTACAAGCTTATTTGGCGCAATGATTAGAAAAGTTCAAACAGGACGCGTACAAAGTTATGTAGCATTTGTAATTATAGCAATTATAATGTTAGTGTATTTTTTAAAATAATTAGAAATTAAGAATTAAAATAAATTAGGTGCGGAGGATTAATGTCATTTAACTTTCCAATATTATCGTGGATAACATTCTTACCGATTATCGGGATGATAGCGATTCTATTGATTCCAACCGGTAAGGACGAAAACGCAAAGAAGAGGTCTCATCTTATTTTTAGATGGACAACTGTTGCAACAACTTTCATCCAGTTAATTTTAGCTGTTATTATTTATATGAATTATAACCCAGCAATGAAGGGTATAACAGATGTAAATACATTCCAATTTGTAGAAAAGTTTACTTGGATTAAAGCAGCTTTTCCAATGGTTGGAGAAATCAAGATTGAATATTTCTTAGGGCTTGACGGTATGAGTGTTCCTATGGTGCTTTTGACTGCAATTGTAGTCTTTGTAGCATCATTTACTTCTTTTGGTATATCCAAACAAGTAAAAGGATACTTTATGATGTATCTATTATTAGATACTGGTATGATGGGCGTATTTGGCGCTTTAGATTTCTTCCTATTCTATGTATTCTGGGAAGTAATGTTATTACCTATGTACTTCTTGATAGGTATTTGGGGCGGTCCAAGAAAAGAATATGCAGCAATTAAGTTCTTTATTTATACTTTGCTAGGCTCAGTATTTATGCTCTTAGTTATGATTGGTTTATACTTTACATTTGGAACTTTCAATTTAATTGAAATGACAAATGCAACAAAGATTATCCAAGGTTCAATTTTCTCAGGGCTCGATACTAACTGGCGATATATAGGATTTATAGCACTATTTATCGGATTTGCAATCAAAGTTCCTGCATTCCCATTCCATACTTGGTTACCGGATGCACACGTTGAAGCTCCAACAGCTATTTCAGTTATATTGGCTGGTGTGCTTTTGAAGATGGGTGCTTATGGTATGCTTAGAATAGCATTCCCAATTTTCCCAGATTCAGTTGGATATTTCCAATATTTAATCGCTTTGATTGGTACAATAAGTATCGTTTATGGAGCACTTTGCGCACTCGGTCAGCATAAGGTCGGGAAGCGAGACTTCAAGAAGATGATTGCTTATTCATCAGTTTCCCATATGGGTTATGTTTTACTCGGAATGGCATCAATGAGACCTGAAGGTATTTCAGGAGCAATCTTCCAGATGTTCAATCACGGTACAATCACAGCAATGCTCTTTATGATTGTGGGCGTAATTTATGATCGTTCGCATACAAGAGGCCTTGATGAATTTGGTGGATTAGCAAATAAAATGCCTATTTATACTGGCGTAATGGCAATTGCATTTTTTGCAGCAATTGGTTTACCAGGTATGAGCGGATTTATCTCAGAAGCATTTATCTTTTTAGGTTCATTCCAAACTTTTCCAGTATTGACAATTATTTCAGGACTTGGAATAGTATTGGGAGCAGCTTATATGCTTTGGGCACTTCAAAGAGTATTTTTTGGAAAAGAAAACGAAAAATGGGCTGGTCCTTGGGATCCAACTCATACAAAATACAAAACCGACGATATCAATGGATTAGAATTAACTGCTTTAGTTCCTTTAGCAATAATTATCATCTATTTAGGTATCAACCCAGGACCTATGATTGATATAATGTCTGCTTCAGTAAATCACTTTGTTGATTATATGCAGCCATTTGTTAAAATAGGTGGATCATTACTTGGCGGTATGTAAGATTTATTAATTTATAAAGAAAATAATTTAAATAAAATATGAATCCGGAACAATTAAAGATATTAGGTAGCAGTTTTCTTGGAGATTTACTTAAAAGCGTAAATCTCTTTTATCCGGAAACTGCTTTAGTAGTAACCTTTTTATTAGCAATATTGGTTGATTTGTTTACTCGAAACAGACCATCTTGCAAAATGTCAGGTTACGTTTCATTGATAGGATTTTTTGTAACTGCAATATTCTTATGCAACTCACCGCAAGGAATGAGCTTTGCTGGAACATATGCCGTTGATGCGTTTTCAATTTTCTTTAAATGGATTGTTTTGATTACCTCCTTTGTAATTATAGTATTTTCATTTTTCTCAAAAGAGCTTTTTGGCGAAGAGAGGCAAATGGGAGAATACTATACTTTGATTGTAGGAATGACCTTTGGTATGTTTCTACTCTCTGGTGCTACCAATTTAATCCTGATTTATCTTGCTATCGAAACTATGTCTATGAGTTCATATATTTTAGCAGGATATACCAAAGAAATTAAAAGAGCAAGTGAAGCTTCATTGAAATATGTTATTTACGGTGCTACTTCTTCCGGTATTATGATTTATGGTATTTCATTATTATTCGGCTTAACAGGTTCGCTTAATCTTTCTGGAATTAATGCTTACTTAGCCGGCAACAATGTTAATCATATTACTTTATTGATTTCCGGAATTATGATAATTGCCGGTATCGGTTACAAAATATCAGCTGTACCTTTCCATTTCTGGACACCAGACGTTTATGAAGGTGCTCCTGTAACAATTACAGCTTATTTATCAGTAGCTTCTAAAGCCGCAGGCTTTGCTATATTAATCAGATTACTTAATTCTGCTTTTACAATTCACGCTGCTGGAGATACAATCAATACAGCTTGGTCAGTAATGAAAAATGTTGACTGGACAATGATAATTGCAGTTTTA
This sequence comes from uncultured Ignavibacteria bacterium, assembly GCA_903911805.1. GTDB lineage: Bacteria > Bacteroidota > Ignavibacteria > Kapaibacteriales > UBA2268 > CAIWET01. The sequence goes on from CAIWET010000110.1 coordinate 11,164, forward strand.
TCAGTACTCTCTATGACTTTAGGTAACTTTGTAGCTGTTTGGCAGACAAACGTTAAGAGACTTCTTGCATATTCAAGTATTGCTCACGCAGGTTATATTTTAATGGGCGTAGCAGTAATGAATTATACTGGAGTTTCAGCTATTATGATTTACCTTGCAATTTATATGTTTATGAATCTTGGTGCTTTCTTTGTTGTAATGATAATTGCAAATCACATCGATAGCGAAGATTTAGAAGATTATCAAGGAATTGGCTATCGTTCACCTTGGTTGGGCGTTGCAATGACAATCTTTATGGTGTCATTAACAGGACTTCCACCAACAGCTGGTTTTATTGGTAAACTTTATGTATTCACTGCAGTATTAAATTCAGGAATGTATTGGCTTGCAGTAATAGGTGTTCTTAATTCAGTTGTTTCTCTTTATTACTATGTAAAAGTATTTAGAAATATGTTTTTACGTGGTGCTGAAAAAGCAAATCAACCGATAGAATTATCCTTAACTGTTAAAGTGATTTTAATTGCATTAATCATTCCGAATATAGCATTAGGTATTTGGTTTGGAGGACTTGTCAATTGGGCAAATGCTTCAGCCGCTATGATTTTGAAATAATAGCAAATAAATACATTATTATTTAAGAGCCCGAAAGAGATTTCGGGCTTTTTTATTTATAATCAAAATGTGGCAAAGAATTAATAATGATATATTTTGATAAAATGAAATTTAATAATACAACAAATTTTGATTATTCTAAAATAGTTGAGAGAGTTCTAAAAGACCAGAATAAAAGTTAGTTCAAAGTATTAAGGATTAGTTTTCTTATAAGACTCAAGGTCGTTAATTAGTACATTTAATAAATATCCAGATAAAATATTGGTAGCTTTGGTGAATTCAGAAAGAATTTTAACTTCTGGAACTTTGTAAACACTTTTTGGTTTATTATTAGCACCTTGAGGGTCAATTTCTAGATCCAATTTAATGTTGTTAGATGATCTATCAACCCATATAACTTTATCAGTTTTAGAATCTTTAAGCGTTCCCTTGAGAGTCATATAAATTACTATTTCTTCTCGACTATATAAAATCTGGTATTCTTCTAATAATACTGATAAATTAATATCACTAGTATCTAACTTTGTTGAAAATCCTTTAATTTTTCCATTATTTATTAAAGCATTATTAAATTTTTCAGTTAATGTTTCTTTTAAAAACAGATTGTTTAAAATATTTTCTAAAACAATATTAGCAGCTGCAGATGAAATTAATTGACTAAAAGCGTCATTTAATGATTTTTTTCCTTTTACAATATTAGCTTCTTGAAATTGCCCGTTATGCTTAATAAATAATTTAAAATAACCATCCATTAATGTGATTTCAGAGAAAATAATTTTATTTTCAGTAGTAACTTTATCTAGATTTGAATAATGAATACAAGAACTTAGAAATAATATAAAAAAAGAAATAATAATAATTTTCATCGTAATTAATCTCCGCACATTCTCCGCAAATTATGCGGAGAAAGACGAAAGAATTGATTAAAATATTTAAAATGTATGAAATTAATTTGCTTTAAGTTTTGAATCCCTTAAGCATCCATTTTCTTGCTAGAATTAATGCAATTGGACTACTAATAGATATAAATCCATATATCAACCACATTGAGCCAGTATTCATTGATGCTGCAGGAATATCTTGTGGGCAGTAATTCATAAGGAACCAACCTGAATAAATACTTGTTACAACTTTAGTCAAAAACCATGGGAATTGACCTAATCCCATATAAATACCTGTCATATCCTTTGGTGCAATTTCAGCTACCCATTGAAGAAATCTTGGTTGCCACATTGCTTCGCCAATTGTCATTACTGCAATAAAGCCAAATAACATAAACACGTTTGGTCCAAATGCCAAAAGAAATGGTGCAAGCCCCATAACTGTTGTGCCATAAATCATCATTTTATATGTATTGCTTTTGATAGTAAGAGCAGCAATAGCAGGTGTTAAAATAAATATCAGTATTGGATTGAAATTAACAAAAAATTCAAAATTATCGTGAACAAATCCTGTATATGCCCTCTCGCAATATTGTGGCAAAGTAAGCCAATTATGAGCAAATAATGTTTGAACTGGAATTAGAATAAAGATAAAAAACATAAATCTTAAATCAGTAATAGGGAATCTCTTAATATAACTTATGAGTTTGTCCTTTAATGGTATCTCGTCTTCCTTGTTTTTTGGGGAATTGGTTTCTGAATTCCCATTCTCTTCTAAAGCTTTATTGATTGCTTTTTTTGTTAATACAAACATTATTACAAATATACCGAGAACTGTTAATGCTACATAAACCCAAAAAACTCCTGTAATTCCGGCAGCCCTACGAACTGGCGGAGAAATTAAACCAGGGAGAAATCCACCAAGATTCATAAGGGCATATAGCATTGCGTAGCCCATAGCAGAAGTCTTTTCGGTGGTAAATATTCTTACTGCGGCATAGCAACCTGGCATATAAATACCATATCCAATAATAACTCCTAAAATTCCAAGCATAGCAACAATATGAGTGTTTGACCAAATTCCTTTGGCAGCACTCAATTCAGGTGCATAAGCAAGTAATATTCGACCAGCTAACATCAAGAAAAGCGAGAGCAATAGAGATTTCCTCACACCCATAATATCAACAGTCGCACCTAAGACTAACATAGCTATAGTTATTCCGGCAGTTTGGAATCCAACCATTTGTCCAGCATCAATATCATTTAAGCCAACATAATCATTGAAATAGATAGCCAACAAGCCAACAATTCCAAAATAGGTAATTCCCTCAATTAAATATGAAAGATTAATACCCCAAAGAGCTCGCGAAGAATTGAATAAATCCTTAAATGGTTGAGTTATTTCTTTAATTGTCTGAGAAATAATCCCTGATGGATTGGTTGCTCCATTTTCAATTTCGGTTTTGTTGTCCATTAAGTCCACTTGTAAATTATTTACATTAATTATTTATTTGGTAAACAAGATAGTAAGAAAAATATTTTAATAGGATTCTATACAAAATAATCATTTTCTATTAATATTGCGCTACTCTGTAGCTAAGAGTAGAATTTAATTTATATAAGTATCAATGTAATTTAGCATTGAAAAATTAATTATATAATTCCAGCACCGTAGGTGCGTCATATTAATAGAAAATGAATTTATTTAAAAGTTTTTTAAAGCTCCGTTAGGAGTGAAATATCGATGGCAAATACTTTTTTAAAAATATATATACATATTGTATTTTCAGTAAAGAACAGATTGAATCTTATTTCTAAAACACATAAAGATGAACTTGCAAAATATATTACTGGGATAATTTCTAATAAAAATCAAAAGCTACTTTCAATTAATTGTATGCCAGATCATACTCATATTTTAATTTCAATTAATTCTGATGTCAAAATTAGTGATTTGGTTAGGGATATTAAATCTAATTCAACAAAATTTATTAATGATAACAATTGGATAGTCGGTAAATTTAGCTGGCAAGAAGGATATGGGGCTTTTTCTTATTCTGAATGCCAAATTGATATTGTATGTAAATATATAATAAATCAAGAAGAACACCACAAGAAGAAATCATTTAAAGAAGAATATATCGAATTATTAGAGAAATTTAAGATACAATTTGAAGAGAAATATTTATTTGATTGGATTGAATAATTATTATAAAATATTTCGCTCCTAACGGAGCTTTATTAGTCTTTAAGTTTGTCATTTTCTATTAATATTGCGCTACTCTGTAGCTAAGAAAAGAATAAATATTTAATTTAATTTCCAGCACCGTAGGTGCGTCATATTAATAGAAATAAAATTAGTTTAAAAGTTTATTTAGCTCCGTTAGGAGTGAAATATTAATGTATTTGATTGATTGAATATTTTTATATCGCTTCTAACGGAGCTTTATTAGTTTTTAAGTTTGTCATTTTCTGTTAATATTGCGCTACTATGTAGCTTAGAGAAGAATAAATATTTAATTTAATTTCCAGCACCGTAGGTGCGTCATATTAATAGAAATAAAATTAGTTTAAA
>CAIWET010000111.1 GCA_903911805.1 uncultured Ignavibacteria bacterium
CTCAAATCTCAATTGACTCATTAAAAAAGCATTTGTATTATCTTGCTTCTGATTCTCTCGAAGGCAGAGAAGCGGGGAGAGATGGCGGAAAGTTGGCAGCAGAATATATCGTTGAAAAGTTCAAAGAAATTGGGTTAGAGAATTTCAATGGCGAATATTTTCAAAGGTTTCCTCTCCACTCATCATACGGAAATAATATAATTGGATATATTGAAGGAACTGATTCAATATTGAAAAAGGAATATATATTGTTGGGGGCACATTATGATCATGTTGGGTGGAATGAAAATAATGGCAAAAAAAGTGTTTTTAATGGAGCCGATGACAATGCTTCTGGAACAACCGGAATAATCGAAATTGCAAGAAAACTTAAAAACAATCAGAATCTATTAAAAAGGAGTATCTTAATAATTGCCTTCGATGCCGAAGAAATGGGGCTTATTGGCTCAAGTTATTTTGTAAAACATCCAATGGTTGATTTAAGTAATATTAAATGTATGCTAAGTTGCGATATGATTGGTGCATTGAATAAAGGAAAAGAATTAGTATTTAGTGGATGCGAATCTTTTGATGGTGGAACAGATTATTTAAATAGAACTCCAAAAGTTGCTGAGCTTCCAGTTAATTATATCAAATATTCAAGTCAATGGAAAGACAGAACAGATACAAGCCCATTTTATGATTCAGATATTCCTTCAATTTACGTTTCTACTGGATTGGAATCTCCATATCATAAACCAGAGGATGATGCTGACTTGATTGATTATGAGGGATTGCAAAAATCTACGGAGCAGATTTATAATACTGTAATTATGCTTTCTGAAAAGGAAAATTATAAATTTCGATTAACTCACGAGTGGCTTGGTGGGAATAAATCTGATTTTAAAATTGGATTAAAAGTAGCTTTAAATTCAAATCAACAGATTTACTCAAAAAGTGCATTTAATACAAAATCATTTTGGGGATTCGAAGGTGGCATTTTCTCTCAAATAAAATTGTCGAGTAACTTTTCACTTCAACCAGAATTATTATTTAATAAATTCAGGTCACCTAGCAATTCTGGCGATATTTCAATTAATAGTATTGAGTTGCCTTTGTATATTAATTTTATGAGTCAGCCTGGAATAGCAAGATTTTTATTTCAAGCAGGACCTTATATAAATTATAAGTTTGGTGGAACGATTAACAATACTTCAATAAATTTTGATGAGCAAAATATCAATAAGCTTGAATATGGATATATGTTTGGAATGGGACCTGAAATTTATAATTTTCAGTTATCATTTAAAATGAAGTTTGCATTATCTTCATTTTATAAAAATGAAATTGAACCTTTTGGATTGATGAAAAATAATTCAATTATGGTTTCATTCGGTTATTTCTTTAATTAATAACAAGTAGCTCAATCATCCCTGATTGAGCTATTCTAATGAAATTTTATTTCGTCTTAAATTGTAAATACCAAGCATTTTTATCTTCTACATAACTTGAAGGGCTTGTAGGTTCAGATTTCCCAATTATTACTGATCGTTGACCTTTATAAACCAAAATTGGTGTATTCTTCGGGTTTTCTGTTGCTTTGTTATTTTCAATTTGTTTTTTCATGGCAGTTAACATTTTTTTTGTGTTCTCTTTGTCGCCAATTTCATTCTCATCTTCTTCTTCATTATCCATAGCTTTTAATTCTTCTTCAATTTCAGATGACATCTCATTCATTTCTTTTTTTAATTCAGCTAACTCACCTAGATTTCTTGAAAACTCTACAACACCTTCTATAACACTCAATGTTGTTGTTGATTTTGTATAACAATTACAATCGCTATTTAATGTATAATCTTTCAAATCAACATTCTTAGGATTCCCTTTCAATACAGTATCGATTTTTTCCTCAACTACAAATTCGGTACCTCTAACACCACTAACGCCACTCCCAGTTCTAACTTCAAATTTTGCTTTTCCGCCCAAGACAGTTGATACTTTCGACCAAATGCTGCCTGGGGATATTGTAATTCTGGATTCATTTTCCTGTGCGCGAGTACAAGCGAAACCTGACATTGTCACTCTGGAATTTGGTCCAATTCTGATAGTTGACTTATCTCCTAATGTTATTTCTATTCTACCGTCAGGTCCTGTTTCAATAACATCGCCTTCTTCTAATTTATCTCCAACATTGAGAGGGTCATCTTCTGTTTCCTCATAATTTACAGAAAGCAAAGTAACTGTTTCGGTCCATTTTGATTCTCCAATATTCATTCTACTATCGTGACGAATAGTTGCTGTAGCTCCAGCTTTCAATTCAGTCATCAATAGTCCACCAGGTTGACCTCCAGCAGGAATTGTTGAAATTGTAGGTGGATCTTCACCACATTTTACTGAAAATCTTGAATAAAATGTTAAATTTCCACTATATGTTAAACTGTTTTCTCCGCTTCGAGTGATTGTTAAATTATTATTGGTTATTACAGGAAATTCAGTAACGTCATAAGAACAATCATCAGGAGGGTTTGTAAAAGTAGCAGCAATTTTTTCGACATTCAAGGATATTTTTTGGGATTGATCAATTTTAGGAACTTTAAAACTAAAATCTGCCTTAGCTTTAAAAACCGAACCTGCTATTAAAGGGTTGCTGTAGTCAAATATTAATACAGCATTTGCTCTTAAATTTTCAGCCGGTTTTTTTTGTTTTACATCTCCTTCAGCAAATGTTACTTTTCCTCTACATTCAGATTGTGAACAATATATATTCAATAACAATAAAGCCAGTAGTATGCAAATATACCTCATAAATCTCCCAGTTTTTTTTACTAATTTTA
>CAIWET010000112.1 GCA_903911805.1 uncultured Ignavibacteria bacterium
AAATTAACGAAAAAATTCAGAGGGAAAGCAATTTTATTGATTTGCTTACTATGGAGATTGGCAACGTAATTGTTGGTCAAAAACAAATGGTTGAAAAGCTTCTGATTGGCTTATTATCTAATGGACATATCTTGCTTGAAGGTGTGCCTGGTTTAGCAAAAACTCTTGCTATTAAAACTCTGGCATCTGCAATTAATGCAAATTTCAGCAGAATTCAATTTACTCCTGATTTGCTCCCTGCCGATTTAATTGGTACAATGATTTACAATCAGAGAAAAGAAGAATTTACAGTAAGAAAAGGTCCTGTTTTTTCTAATTTTATTCTTGCTGACGAAATTAACCGCGCCCCTGCCAAAGTTCAGTCTGCTTTGCTTGAGGCTATGCAAGAACGTCAAGTTACTATTGGCGATAATACTTTTAAACTTGAAGAGCCATTTTTAGTTATGGCAACTCAAAATCCGATTGAGCAAGAAGGAACTTATCCTTTACCTGAAGCTCAGGTGGATAGATTTATGCTCAAATTGATTATTACTTACCCTACAAGGGAAGAAGAAGTAACAATTTTGAGAAAAAATATTGCCAAAGAATTCCCACAAGCAAAAAAAGTAATCGAAACATCTGAAATTCTTAGAGCTCGCGAAGTTGTTAAAGAAGTTTATATGGATGAAAAAATTGAACAATATATCATGGATATTGTTTTTGCAACAAGATTTCCAAAGCAGTTTAAATTAGATAAATTAACAGGCTTGATTTCGTTTGGAGCATCTCCAAGAGGTAGCATTAATCTTGCTTTGGCTGCTAAAGCTTATGCATTTATCAAACGCAGAGGTTATGTAATTCCTGAAGATATCAGAGCAATTTGTTTGGACGTTTTAAGGCACAGAATCGGAATAACTTACGAGGCTGAAGCTGAAAATGTTACAAGTGAAGATATAATTAACGAAATTTTAAATACTGTTGAAGTGCCATAAACAAACAAAATTATGGAAACAACCGAGTTAATCAAAAAAGTAAGGAAAATTGAGATAAGAACACGTGGCTTATCTCGAAATATCTTTTCCGGAGAGTATCATTCTGCTTTCAAAGGCAGAGGTATGGCTTTTTCTGAAGTTCGAGAGTATAATTTTGGCGATGATATCAGAGCAGTTGATTGGAATGTTTCGGCTAGATTCAATCATCCTTACGTAAAGATATTCGAAGAAGAGCGTGAACTTAATGTAATGCTTTTGGTGGATATTTCTGCATCTCTGGATTATGGAACTGTTAATCAATCAAAACGTGATTTGATAACAGAAATTTGTGCCGTTTTAGCTTTTTCTGCAATTCAAAACAATGATAAAATTGGAGTGATTTTTTTCAGTGATAAAATTGAAAAGTTTATTCCTCCCAAAAAAGGAAGAACTCATACTTTGAGGATAATCAGAGAATTGCTCGAATTTGAGCCACAGAATAAAAAAACAGACTTGAATGTAGCGTTGCAATATATGTTTAATGTTATCAAAAAGCGAAGTATTGCTTTTGTGGTTTCTGATTTTTTAACTGATGGATTTGAAAAAGCGCTTACTATAGCTGGGAAAAAGCACGATACAATTGCATTACAGATTTACGATAAACGCGAAGAAGAAATGCCTGATATCGGATTGATTTATGCACAGGATTTAGAAACTGGAACAAATAAATGGATTGATACTTCAAGCGCAGAATTACGCAGAAATTATAAAATCTGGTGGAATTCTAAGCAATTGATGCTACGCGATGTATTCAACAAGAGCAAAGTTGACGTTATAAAAATAAAAACTGATGATAATTATGTAAAACCCTTGATGAACTTCTTTAAATTAAGAGGTCATAAAGGTTATTGAAAGGTTTAAAAAATGAACTATTTCTTACTAGTATATTTCTCGATAATTGGGCTAAGTCCAGCATTTGTTTTGGATTATCAAAATATGAAAAAATCCACAGCTGACGAAGCACCTTCAGCTCATATCAAAAAAGCAAGAGAATATGATATTCAGAGATTGGCTGATCCAGCCACAGGAAAAATTCCTTATAATATAAGAAATAGCGCTATTAATTACGTAAATTCTTTGCCAAATTCTAAGAAAGATTCAAAATCTGATAAAATTCAATCTAATGTTTGGCAACAACGCGGACCTTTCAATGTTGGCGGTAGAACTAGAGCATTAGCCCTTGACGTGAAAAATGAAAAAACTATTCTTGCCGGTGGAATTTCTGGTGGAATGTGGAAATCTTCAGATGCTGGAACCACTTGGTATAAAACAACTCAGGCAAATCAATTGCATTCAGCCTCGACAATCACTCAGGATATAAGACCAGGCAAGGAAAATACTTGGTATTATGGAACTGGTGAAATTTGGGGTAATTCAGCTCATATAAATGGAGATGGTTTATTCAAATCAACTGATAATGGCGAATCTTGGTTCCCAATTGTTTCAACCCAAAGCAAAACTCCAAATTCTTTTGATGGATCTTTTGAATATGTTTGGAGAGTGATTACTAATCATACAAATTTAACTCAAGACGAAGTATATGCTGCAACAGCAATCGGTGCAATTTATCGTAGTACTGATGGTGGCAAAACCTGGAAAGCTGTTTTGGGAGCTTTTGGAAATGATAATTCATTATTTACTGAAATTGCCATTTCTCCAAAAGGAGTAATTTATGCAACTTTGAGTCAAATGAGCACAACATTAGAAAGAAATTCAAATGTTAAAGGAATTTATCGTTCATTAGATGGCGTTACCTGGACAAATATTACACCAGCGAATATGCCTTTAAAATATAAGAGAATAGCAATCGGAATTTCACCTTCTGACGAAAATCAAGTTTATTTTGTTATGGATTCTCCAGGCTATGGAATATTAACAACAAATTCTCAAAGAGACAGTTTATGGCATTCTTTATTCAAATATACATATAAATCTGGCGATGGTTCTGGTGCTGGTGGAGTTTGGGACGATAGGTCAATGAACTTACCAAAACCTGAAAAAGTAAGACATCAAATGAACTCTCAAGGCTCATATAATCTATTTATAAAAGTACATCCAACTAACCCAGATGTTGTTTATATAGGTGCTGTAAATCTTGACCGTTCAACCGATGGATTTGCAACTTCTAAGAATACTAAATTAGTTGGTGGAACTTGCCCAGACGAAAGTTGCTGGTATTTTTACCGTTACCCAAATCATCATTCTGATTTACACGAATTAGTTTTTCTCCCTTCAAATCCAAACGTAATGTTTACTGGTGAAGATGGCGGAGTGCATAAAACTTTAGACAATATGAGTAATAATGTTGAATGGATATCATTAAATAATGGATATTATACGACACAATTATATACAATTGCAATTGACCATAAGGTTGAAAGCCCAACAATTCTTGCTGGACTTCAGGACAATGGAACATTGCTAACAACTTCCTCGAATTTAACAGCTCCTTGGACATCTCCATCAAATGGCGATGGATTTTATTGTCAGGTTCCTGATAGCGGAAAATTTTATTATACATCAATGAATTCTTCTTATCAACCAAATATTCAGGTATATAAGATTAGTGTTGATTCTAAAGGCGAGAGAATCGCTCAAAGAAGAATTGATCCAATTGGTGGTAAAGATTTTAATTGGAATACACCATTTCAGCTTGATCCGAATAACAATAATATTATGTATTTGGTAGGTGGTAAAATATTATGGAGAAATAATGATTTATCAGCTTTACAAATATTTGAATCTAAGGATTCAATTTCAACAAATTGGGACAGTTTGAATATTCCAAATGTTAATTTAGGCGTTGGTGAAATTACTGCTCTCAGAGTTTCAAAAAATCCTAAAAATATAGTTTATTTTGGTACAAATACAGCAAAACTTTATAGATTAGATTCTGCAAATATTGGCAATCCAATAGGAAAAGACATTACTTGGATAAATATGCCAAAAAGCGGCACAATCAGCTCAATTGCTACTGATCCTGATGATGCAAATAAAATTTTGGTAAGTTTCTCAAACTATAATATCCAAAGCTTATTCTATTCAGAAGATGGTGGCGATACTTGGGCAATCGTTTCTGGCAATCTTGAAGAAAGAGCCGATGGCGGTGGCGTTGGTCCAGCTTGCCTTTGGGTAGAAATTCTAAAAACAAATAACAAAAAATTATATTTTGTTGGTACTTCAGCTGGTTTGTTTATTACAAGTTCATTAAAACCAAATGCAACAATATGGCAAATGGAAGCACCTAATCAAATTGGAAATAATGTGGTTGATATGATTGACGTTAGGCACAGCGACTCCTTTGTGGCTGTTGGTACTCACGGAATTGGAGCTTTCACAACTAATTACAAAGAATTTCCTTCAGCTCCAGCTCAACCAATATTAACTTCGCCAATTAACAACCAAGGTGGTATTTTAGATAAAGTAACGCTAGTTTGGGAGAAAAACCCAGATGCATCTGCCTATAAATTGGAAGTTTCAGATAAATCTGACTTTTCTAATATAATTAAAACTTATAATCCATTAAATACAAATTCTATTGAATTAATTGATTTAGTTCAAGGTTATAAAGAGTATTTTTGGAGAGTAACTGCACTTAATGCTTTTGGTGAAAGTGCTGTATCGATGTCTTGGAAATTTAGGACTGCAATTGCGTGTCCAAATTTAACTTATCCAGAGGATAAATCCACAAATATTCCAGTTAATACTGAGTTAAAATGGGATCAAGTAGTGGGAGCTACAAAATATCATATAGTAGTTGGCTCAAATTACGGATTTACTACTAAAATTGCCGATTCAATTTATACTATCAATAATGATGGTTTTAAACTTAAAGATTTGGCTCCAGGGAAAAAAGTTTATTGGAAAATGTCATCGATTGATCCTGATGGCGAAGGTTTACTCTCAAGATCATATACTTTTACTACTACAGGCGGAAATGCAGTTGAAGAATCAGTAAGCGATTTTAAATTAAATATATATCCAAATCCAAATTCTGAAATTGCAACAATTAATTATAATCTTGAAAAAGATTCTAAAGTTTTGATTCAGATATTTGATACAGAAGGAAAATTCATAGAAGAAATTATCAATAAATTGCAAAATCCTGGTATTTATGATTTAAGTTTTAATGCAGGAAAATATGTGAGTGGTATGGTTCTTTAAGGATAAAAGATGACTAGCAGGGAGAAATGGATTATTTGTGCCATCGCCATTGGGTTTGTATTTTCACTGTTGGTGATCCGATTAATAGCCAAAATATACGGTGCTTAAATGACAAACATTAGC
>CAIWET010000113.1 GCA_903911805.1 uncultured Ignavibacteria bacterium
CCGATCTGTTTTGAAAGATAAAAAAGTACTCGTTAGAGTCGATTTCAATGTTCCTTTGGATGAAAATTTAAAAATTACTGATGATACAAGAATTGTTCAATCGCTTCCAACTATTGACAAAATTATTGACGATCACGGTATTCCAATTTTGATGTCTCACCTTGGAAGACCAAAAGGCGAAAAGAAAGCTAAATTTTCTTTAAAACCTGTTGCGGATTATTTAATTAATAATTATGGATATGATGTAATTTTTGCTGACGATTGCATTGGTGATGATGTTTTGAATTTAATTAATAATGCAGACATTGGTCAAATTGTATTACTCGAGAATTTAAGATTTTATAAAGAAGAAGAAGCTAACGATTTAGAATTTGCAAAAAAACTCGCAGCTAATGGAGAAGTTTTCGTTAATGATGCTTTTGGGGCTGCTCATAGAGCTCATGCTTCGACTGCAGGAATTACTCAATTCGTTGAAGAAAAGTATGCTGGCAAGCTAATGCTAGATGAATTAGAGTATCTTGGCAAAGCTTTAAATTCTCCTGTTAGACCTTTTGTTGCAATTATTGGTGGTTCAAAAATTTCAGGTAAAATTGATGTAATCAGAAATTTAATGGATAAATGCAATTCTATTATTATTGGTGGCGGTATGATGTTCACTTTTTATAAAGCTATGGGCTATAATATCGGAAATTCTATTTTAGAAGCTGATAAAGTTGACCTTGCTAAAGAGTTGATTGAATTGGCTAAAAGTAAAGGCGTTAATTTGTTATTGCCAACCGATGTTGTAATTGCTGATGCTTTTAATAATGATGCAAATTTCAAATCTGTAAGTTCTAATGATATACCTGATGGTTGGATTGGTATGGATATTAGTGAAGATTCGATTAAAACTTTTTCTGAAACAATTATTGCAGCAAAAATTATTGTCTGGAATGGACCAATGGGTGTATTCGAAATGAGTAATTTTGCAAATGGAACTTTTTCGATTGCAAAAGCGTTGGCAACTGCTACTGATAGAGGAGCTATTTCAATTGTTGGTGGAGGAGATTCTGTTGCTGCTATCAAACAAATGGGTTATAGCAAAAAAGTTTCTCACGTTTCTACTGGCGGTGGTGCTTCTTTAGAATTTTTAGAAGGTAAGCAACTTCCAGGAGTTGTTGCTTTGGGATTGTAAAAAAGTATCCCTTTTTTATAATTTCATTTGGAACGTAGATTCCTGTTTTCGCAGGAATGACGTTGTTTTTAAATATAAAAGGGCAGGTTTAGAACCTGCCCTTACTTTATTTTATTATAACCAATTTATTTAATTTATTTATTTCATTAGATTTTATTCTTATGAAATAAGTTCCTGATGATAAATTCAGATTATTTATGCTATATGATAATTTCTGCTCACCCTGAGATAATTTTCCATCGAAAAGTGTTGACATTATTTCGCCTTCTAATGAAAGTAACTCAATTTTAATTTCATTTAAATCGTTCAAATTAAAATCTAAATTAATATTGTCTTTTGCAGGATTTGGAGTAATTTTAAAATATGATTCAGCACTCTCACAAACGTCTGTCACCATTATTGTAGTATAAATTCCACGACTTAATTGATAAGAAGAACCGCTATAATTTGTAATTAATTTTGAAGCTCTTACCATATAATAAACTCTACCTTCGTAAGTGATAGTATCATTGAAAGAATTCCCCTTTATCATTTCTCCAATTAGAGTATATGGTCCTTCTCTTTTTGTTGATTTATAAACATTATAAAATAATTCACCAGGGGTATCAGAGGATTCCCAAGTAATATTTTTAGTTAAATCTGTTTTTTGAGATGCTGAAATACTCTTAGCAGGATTGATATACTCACTGAACATTGTTAGAGTTGGGTCACCCATTAATGCCACGTGAACACCCCTCATACCAACGTGATAAATAGTTGGAGTTGTCCCAGAGTAATATGCCAATGGTTTATATAAAGTATAATTTAATTGAGATATTTTCCAGGAATATCCTATCGGATAGCCCAATCCCATATGGTGCATAAACCAAGAAGGTCTTGCTGCCCAGCCACAAGTCAGAGCATTTGGTTCTGAAGCAATTGCAGCTCTCAAAAAATTGTTTTGAGAATCCCAATCACCAAAATATGAGCCAAAGAGTAGAGTAAAAATTCCATTTACTTTATTTGCCGCAAAATCAGGTGTTGAGCCAATTCCTCCAGCACTTGTGAAAGTACCTCCACCGCAACCATAAGAAAATAAAGTGTTGTCTGTTCCTAAAGTTGTAAAGAAATCAGAAGCTGTTACGTTTTTGGCGCCAACTAAGGATGGGAAATTTCTCCAACCATTTTGAGCGAATAATTCTCCATATCCTCCAAAATTATCATCAACAATTCCTTTATAGCTCAAACTTAACTGACCAGTTCTATATTTATGATCTTTATTTAAATAATTTCTTAGTAACTCAGTTTCTGATTTACTAAATGCAGGCATATCATAAAAATCAACTCTACCCATAATTGCAAATGGGTTATTTAAATTTAATGTGGAAATATCAAATTTTCCATCTTTTGGGATATTTTTATTTTGTTCTCTGGTTGCACTTGTTGTATTTGTAGAAAAATCATTAAATTCATTTTCTTTCAAACAAGTATAGTAAACGTCTGCGGGCCAAGCACCTTGGTGATCCGGATGACCGTCAGGATTTAAATTTCCTGAATATGGTACAGGAACTCTACCGATGATAAAAATTGATGAGATTGAATTATCTTTAGTATATTCTGCTTTTATTATTGCTTTTACAGCTTTAACATTATCACCATTAAATTTCTCTGCTCTTGGTACAGCTCTTCTTAATACTCCCCAACCTTCAGTAATTAAATCTTCTTCCAATGTAGTTATTTCAGGGCTAAGATTGTCTGCCATTGTTTCATCAACAAGAATTAAACACTTGCCGAATGTATGAATAGGTTTTGTATTATATCCAGCAAGGATGTATCCGAATCCTAAAAAATTCAAATCTAATAATGAATCTTTACCATTGATTTTTTGGCGTGAATATCCTTCCGAATAACACATTAATTCATATTCGTAGCTTTCGCCTTCGGCTGCTGTTACAT
Source organism: uncultured Ignavibacteria bacterium (assembly GCA_903911805.1). Taxonomy (GTDB): domain Bacteria; phylum Bacteroidota; class Ignavibacteria; order Kapaibacteriales; family UBA2268; genus CAIWET01. Next base: position 3,110 of record CAIWET010000113.1, read on the forward strand.
CTACAAATTCTGTAGTACTACTATCTAAATTTGCAATAGCGGTTCCCCAATCTTGGGAATCAATTGTTTTGCGGCTAATAACATAAGTTAATGCTTGGATTTTTTTCTCCCAACTTATTTTTAGTCCTTTAGGATTGGTATTAACTGATGCATTCAACTGAATTGCAACTTCTTTTGCACTAAACTCTGTTCTTGTAGCAAAAGTAAATTCAGAAAAAGTGATAATCATCATTAGAAATAGAAACATTCTGTAACTTTTCATCATTGCAACCTCCGCAAATTTTTATTTAAATACTATTTTTCAGTTAATTTAATTTCGAAAATATAATCCCATAATTTACCAGTAACATATATTTTGTCATTTTCTTTGTCATAAGCTATACCGTTTAGCACATCTCTTCTCTCATTATGATTGATATAAGTATTGAGCAATGATAAGTCAATATAAGCTCTAACTTTAGCAGTTTTTGGGTCAATAATAGCAACAATATCTTTTGTCCAAATATTTGCCCAAATTTCTCCTTTAATATACTCAAGCTCATTTAAATTCATTACTGGCTTGCTGTTATCAGTTACGTAGATTGATTTGATAAGCTTAAAATCGTCAGGGCTAACCACATTCAATATATTAGAGCCATTACTCATAATAAGATTATCTTCATAATTAGTAATTCCCCATCCCTCACCAGAATAAGAAAATTCATCAATTTTCTCGAATGAATTGAAATCATAAACAAAACATTTTTCATTTTGCCAAGTAATTTGATAAATTTTATTTTTGTAAAGGGTAATTCCTTCGCCAAAAATATCAGCAGAATTATATTTTGCTTTAAGTATTTTGCCTGTTTTTAATTCATCTTTTTGAATTCCAGATTGACCGTGCAATCCAGTTCCTTCGTAAAGAAATCCTTTATGCCAAAGCAATCCTTGGGTAAAAGAATTAGTATTATGTGGAAATTTATTTACTATTTCAATTTTATATGTTTTAACTTCTGGTCTTTCCATATCAGCTATTTTCTGCATTTGCTTAGGTTGTTCAGATTTAATCTGTTGTGAAATATCATTATTTTCTTTTATTTCCTCTTTGGTGCAAGAGCAACTTAAAAATGCAAAAAACAAACTAATAAATAATATTGAAAAAGTTTTCATATCTTAATTTTTCATTTTTTTAATAATTGAGGTAGTAGATTTACCTTCCACTAGCGGAATTAAAAATACCTCTCCCCCATTTTCAATTACAAAATCAGCTCCAACTACTGTTTCTACTGTATAATCCCCACCTTTTACCAAATAATTTGGTATTAAAAGCTCAATTAATTCCAATGGAGTATCTTCTTCAAAATAACACACAAAATCAACTGATTTTAGAGCGGATAAAACAATTGCCCTATCTGCCTGATGGTTGATTGGTCTTTCGGATCCTTTTAATCTTCTTACTGAACCATCAGTATTTAAGCCAATTATCAAATAATCGCCAAGTTGCTTTGCTTTACTTAAATAATCTACGTGACCTGAGTGAAGAATATCGAAACAACCATTTGTAAAAACGATTTTTTTATCCTGATCTTTAAGCTCAACAACTATTTTCTTAAGTAATTCTTGATCAATTACCATTTTCTGACTCCAAACTTAATTTAACGGTTTTGAGTAATTCTTTTGGTGTAATAGAAACTATTCCAGGCAATTCGCAAACATATCCAGCTGCAAAATTAGAAAGTGTAGCAGCTTCTTTTACTGTTCCACCAGCTGTCATCATCAATGATAGAGTAGCAATTGTTGTATCTCCTGCTCCTGAAACGTCGGCTACTTGTCTTGCTTTTGTTGGTACAAATGAGATATCGCCATTAGATTCGAATAACATCATTCCACCACTTCCAAGAGTTAATAGAATATTTTCAGCATTCAATTTTTCTAATAAAGTTTTTCCTGCTTCTAATATTTGTTTATCGGTTTTAATTGTTAAATTTAGGGCTTGCTCTGCTTCTTTTCTATTTGGTTTGAATACAGTTGATTTTTGGAATTCAAAGAAATTGTCGAATTTTGGATCGATAAAAGTCATTATATTTCTTTCAATACAAATCTCATTTATCATATCAATCAATTCTTTGGTAATTGTTCCTTTGTTATAATCTTCGAATATAACACCGCCAAGATTTTCAGTTTCACTAATAACTTTTTTAATAAATTCTAATCCTTCAACTGGAATTGAATCTCTTTTTTCTCTGTCTAATCTTGTGATTTGCTGATTGTTCCCTATTACTCTGGTCTTTACAGTAGTTGGTCTATTTATATCAACAAATAATCCATCAGGATTAATCCCAGCTTCACGAGTTAAGTCAATAAATAGTCTGCCAGAATTGTCGTTTCCAACTAATCCACAGAGAATTACTTCAGCTCCTAGTGATTTAATATTATTTGCAACATTTGCTGCACCTCCCAAATGGAAGGTTTCTTCTTCAATATCAACAACAGGAACAGGTGCTTCAGGAGATACTCTCGAAACTGTTCCCCAAAAATATCTATCAAGCATTACATCACCAATAACGGCGATTTTCTTGCTTTTTGCCGATTCGATTAATTCTTTTGTTCTTTCTAATGAAATATTCTGCATTTCACTTACTTTTTATTATACATTACTAAGCAAAAATAACAAATAAAAGCGAAATATTAGGCTAAAAATAAAAAAAATAGAAAAGCAGTTTTATTAATTAATGAATTTTCTCAAAATCAATTTATTTGAGCTATCATTATTTTGGGAAGGAATATAAGAAATTTCATCCATAACAGATTTCATAATATGTACACCTAAACCTCCACGGTTGAAGTGTTCAAAATATTCTTTCATATTTGGAGAAGAAATGTTGTTAGGGTCAAATGGATTTCCATAATCAGAAATAATAACAGTAAATGCATTTCTTTCAGTTTCGATTGAAATGCTTATAGTTTTTTTAGAATCGAACTTAAAAGAGTGCTTAATCAAATTTGAGCAAGCTTCATCAACAGCCAAAGCAATTTTATATGCTATATCATTAGAAAAGCCGAATGTATTGGCTTTTACAATAATAAACTCTCTGATTCTCTCTAATTCAGATAAATCACCTTGAGTTAATAAATCGCTATGTTCAGTTTTCTTGAGCATTTTATTAGTCTGAAACTCTTTCTTCGTTACTATTAAATTTATCAATTGCAGTTTTTTCTTCCTTTTCAATATCAAACAACATAGGAAATCCTAGCAAATCAAATACCGAAAATACTTTTTGTTGCATATCAGTTAATTTTATATCACCACCAGCTTCTCTAACGTCTTCGATAAATGCCATAAAAACGCCTAAACCGGCACTTGAAATATAATCTAAATCTCTAAAATTTACTAAAATATTATTTTTTCCATCTTTTACCAATGTCTCTAAAGCACTTTCGAGAATAGGTGATGTATGGGCATCAAGATATCCTTTTAAGTACAAACATTCAACTTTTTCTAAATGACGCTGATTAATAACAAACTTATTTTCCTGTGTCATATTACCCCCAATTTATTATATCTTATCGCCAAAAGAGTCATATCGTCTCTTTGGTTTTTAAATTTCTTACTATTTTTTAGACTATATTCCATTATATTCACTAGTTCACTTGTATTATTATATACTGAATTAGTCAAAATATGTTTCATTTTTTCGTAATCTGAATCTTCAGAATCTCCATCGAGTGCATCGGAAACACCGTCAGTAAATAGTAAACAATAATCTTCATAATCTAATTTTATAGATATTTCTTCAAGATGTTTCTCAAAGAATTCTGTTTTAGCAAGTCCTATTCCAATTCCTTTTGGTGTATATAGCTTAGTATCTAAGCCACTTTTTAAAATCATTGGCAAATGACCCGCTCTAGAAAAAGTGATATTTCCTTCATTGTCTTCAATTTTAATTGCTGATAATGTTAGATACATTTGTTTATCCATATTCGAATATAAAGCCTGATTAATTTTTACAAGCAAATCTTTTGGTGAATCGACTGTGTTAACAGTGCTGATTACTACGCCTTTTAGCAAAGCCATATAAAATGCAGCACTCATACCTTTACCGGATATATCACCAATTAACAAACAATTTTTTCCATCACGTAAAGTTACTAAATCATAATAATCGCCACCAACTTCTTCGGCTGGAAGGATATAACTTGCGATATCATAATAATCAATACAGCATAAATTAATAGGTATCAGTTTTTCGGTAATCGAATGAGCAATCATCATTTCTTTCTTATATTGCTCTTTTTCTAATGATTCAGTTATCAATTTTGCATTTTCTAATGCAATATTTACATTATTTCCAATAGCTTGGATGATGTTTAAATCTTCTGTATCAAATCCATATTCATCAACATTAGTAACAACTAAAGTACCAATTCTTTTATTCCCATCGTTTAATGGGATTGCGATTAAAGCACTTGCAAAATCTATCAATCCAATGATTTTATTTTCTTCTTGGCTATCAATAACAGATTCGATAAGCAAAAAATCATCAATTTCTTTAAAAATCTCAGTAAATACAGGATTTTTATGTAAAGTTTCTAAATATTCTTTATTGATATTTTGGTCTGAAATAATATTTATTTCATTATTATCATTATATAATTCTGTCCAGGCTCCACTTGCATTAATTGATTCATAAGCAATTGAAGTTGCAGTATCAATCAATTTATTGAAATCAATCGATTGAGAAATAATCTTATTTAAATAAGTCAAAAGCTTTAATTCATTTGATTTCTTCCCAACAATTTCGGTTGTTGGTAATGAAACAATTGCTGAAAACATTATTCTTATTATATATCCTGCACTTAAAACAACAGGTAAAGTTAGAATAGTGCTTGAACCATAAAATAATCCTAAACCATAATAAAATTTTCCTTCACCATTTAATTCCCACATAAATGTGTCTATGATGATTGTTAATGTTAATATAATAATGCTTTGCAATATTAATAAAAATTTCTCTCGTTTATTTAATAATGCAATCCAGTTATTTTTACTTGCCGAAAGAAACATAGTAACAAATAAAAATATATGAATAAATGCTATTGGAATTGAAATGATTGGATTGCTAGTAAAATCAGTTAAAGTTCTATTGAAGTAAATCAAAGGCATTTCAGCAATCAAGAAAAAGTAAATTGCCAATCTAATAAGCATTAATTGGGATTTAGTCTTTTTATGACGCTTTATCCAAAGCCATTTAAACAAGAAATGAAGAAGTTTAAATCCAGCGACTAAACATATTATTGCATATATATTTACATAAAGTAACCCTAAAATATTATTAATTCTTCCGTGGAACTCCAAGGAATTTGGAATTAACAATTTACCAAGTATCACAAAAAGTAACAAGAAATTTATTGATTTAATTTCTTCATTGAAAGCATTAAATCCAATTTCGGCAGCATTATTTAATTTATTGAAAAAATTTCTAAAAAAGTAAAATGCCAATGGAGTAATAACTGAAATTGAGATAATAATTCTTAACGAAATACTAACAAATGAGTCATTCTCTGTAAATAGATACATTAATAAATCAACTGCTAATTTAAATAGGAAAAGCAGTAATGACAAAGAGAGCAATACTTGATTGCTCACTTTATGTTTGATTATATTTAATATTTTTTCTATCACTAATTTTTATAATTTAGAAATCTTGAAAGGATTAGCTAAAAGCAGCAATTCCAGTAATATCTTCACCAAGAATTAATGTATGTATATCGTGAGTTCCTTCGTAAGTTCTTACTGACTCTAAATTAGCAGCGTGACGCATAATCGGATATTCATCTAATATTCCGTTAGCTCCGTGAATATCTCTTGCTAACCTTGCAGATTGAATTGCTATATCAACATTATTTCTTTTAATAAATGAAATGTGCTGAGGACGGGCTTTTCCATTTTCGAATAATCTTCCTACGTGATATGCAGCTAATTGACCTTTAGAAATTTCGCTCATCATCCAAACAAGTTTTTCTTGAACTAATTGGAATGATGCTATTGGTTTTCCGAATTGAATTCTGGATTTTGAATAATCAACTGATGAATCATAAACTGCCATAGCAGCTCCTAAAGCACCATAAGCAATTCCAAATCTTGCTTGACTTAAGCAACTCAAAGGACCTTTTAGACCATTAATATTCAATCTATTTTCTTCAGGTATTTCGCAATCTTCAAAAATCAATTCAGAAGTAACTGAAGCTCTCAAAGAATGCTTTCCTTTCATTTCTGGAGCTGAAAATCCTTTAGTGCCTTTTTCAACCAAAAATCCAGTGATTTTTCCGTCTAATTTAGCCCAAACAACTGCTACATCTGCCAAAGTACCATTGGTAATCCACATCTTTGCGCCATTTAATAGATAACCACTATCAGTTTTAACTGCATTTGTAATCATTCCACCTGGATTTGAGCCAAAGTCTGGTTCTGTTAATCCAAAGCAACCAATGAAAGTACCATCTGCCAATTTTGGCAAAAATTTCTTTTTCATTTCTTCACTTGCATAAGCTTCGATTGGAAACATTACCAAAGAATTCTGGACTGAAGCAAATGATCGAACAGCAGAGTCTCCCCTCTCTAATTCTTGCATTGCCAATCCATAACTTGTATAATTAGCTCCTGAGCCACCAAATTCAGTTGAAGTTTTTATTCCGAATAATCCCATTTCAGCCATTTTTGGAACCAAATCCATTGGGAAAGTTCCAGCGTGATAATGCGATTCAATTATTGGAAGTATTTCGTTGTTTACAAAGTCTCTAACGCTTTCGCGGATTAATTTTTCTTCTTCTGTATATAAATCATCTAAATGAAAAAAATCTAATGACATTATTATCCCTATTTTTACAAAAGATTATTGACGGTATTTAGAATTATAAATTGATTAAATTTTAAATAAAAAAAGGCCACATATTCTGTGACCTTTCAAAAAAATCGCTTATTTAAATTTAATCTTTTTGCCGGGCAATTGCTTTGGATAAAATTTATCGTCGTGGCAATTAGCGCAAGATGGCGGAACATTAAATTTGTTATCGATATGACAGCTTTCGCAATCGAGTTCTCTATGATTTTCGCTTAATGCCATTCCTGCTTTTTTATGATCAAACTTTTGAGGTTTAAAATCTTTATGACAAGAAACGCATCTATTATCAAGCTTTTTAAGTGGAGTAGCATCTCCGTGGCAATTTGAGCATTTTAAATTCTGATGGAATTTGCTCAAAGGCCAGCCAGTAGCTGCGTGATTGAATGGACTAATTTCTTTATCTGAATGACATTTTTCGCATTTATCTGTCTTATGGCAATTGCTACAAGGATTGTGGTGTTCCTCAAAAGTCTTGTGTATTTTTTGTGGTGAACCATTCAAATGACCATCTTTTTGCAATTTGACATCGTGGCATTTAATGCAACTTTCATCATTATGACAAGTTATGCAAGGTGCTTTGTATAAATCAGTGTGTTCTTTATGATAGAAGGTAACTAATTTTCCTTTTTCGTATTTAGTTTCATAAACAAATTTTGCAGGCACTTGAACTTCAGGATGATATCTTCCTTTTGTTTCATTTACCAATTTATCTACCAATTCATTGAAATCAGGACTTTTTGGTTTATGGCAAGAATTACATTCTGTTTCTCTACTCCATTGACGATGACAATTAACGCATTGCCTATGGTAAGCAGCACTTAAATCAGGCTTAGAAATATCTTCTCTTAATCTATTGACCTCGTGGCAGGTATTGCAAGCAAGGATAGGACCTGTAGTATTGTAATGATGACAGCTTTCGCATCCACCAGTCATTTCACTCATTTCTGCGTGAAGTTTATGTGAAAAAACTACTGGATTATATCTATCTACTAATTCATCAAGAACAATTATTTCTGGACCTTCTTTTGCAGTATGTTTAACTGAAATCATTTCACTTCTAGGACAAGGAACTAATCCTGGATCTTTCTTAGTAGGATATTCAGTTAAATGACAGGATTTGCAATTACCAGGATATTTTTTTGCAGCATCTACATCTTTAGCCTTCTCTTTTTGAGTTTTAATCTTTCCACTATTTTCAAGTTTTTCTTTATGATTTTCAGAACTAATTTCAAGATTAGAGCCAATAATAATTGTTGAAGCTATTACAAATAAAAATATTCCGAATATTATTACTTTCTTTTTCATTTTTTACCTCCAGATGCTAATTCTGAGCGGTGGTCAGGTTGACCTATTACTGGGAAGTTCATTGCAACAAATCTATAGACTAATACTAATAAACAAATGAAACCTATTGTTACTGAAAATTCTCCAATTGATGGGAAATAATCCTTTGTTGCATAAGGTGGATGATATGCCGTAATAAATGTATTAAATCTATTTAATACAACTCCAAAAACAACCAATGAGGAAGCTATGAATAGTCCTAACGTTGATTTAAGAACTTTTTTCTGAGCAAATAGATAGATTGGAATTACAACTCCCACAATCATTTCAATTAAAAACATAACTGTTTCTTTATTAAAATGTGCGAGATAGAAAAAGGATTCTCTAATTACCATATCTCCAATTTTGAATGCGAGATAAATACTCAAAATAGGTGCAATTAATGCTCCAAGGTGAGATAATACATCTAATTCAAATTCTAATTTAAAAGATTTTGATGCCAAATATGATTCAAATATAACCATTGGGAATCCAACGGAAATTGCGGATAAAAGGAATAATAATGGCATAATTGGTGTGTTCCAAAGTGGATGCATTTTTGAACCAGCTAACACCATCAAAGTTCCTAATGAGGATTGATGCAATGTTGATAGCACAATACCTGCAATTATAAATACAAACATTGTTTGAGCAAAAAATTTATCAGCCCATCTTAATAATTTATCTAATGGATTATTCAAGAATTTGAACAACGGAAGTTTTACGTTTCCAATAAATCTTTCTGTAACTACAGGAATAAATTCGATGTATAAAACTGTAAGATAAATCATAACGCAAATACCAACTTCAAATAATGCAGAATTTCCATTCCACATTACTAATGGATGCCAAATATAATACCATCTTCCGATATCAATACAAACGCCCATAGCTACAAATGTATAGCCAAGCATTGCAGTTAATAGCGCAGGTCTAACAATTATATGATATTTATCTCTATGCATAACGTGACCAATTGCAGCAGAAGTGAAACCACCGGCAGCTAAAGCTACACCAGCAGCAACATCAATGGCAATCCACAAACCCCATGGATATTGATTGTCTAGATTTGTAACTGAGCCAATTCCATAAAATAATCTAAAGAAAAGAAATATTAAGCCATTAATTGCTAATGCACATAATATTAATGTTCCAAAAGAAAAATATTTTGTGGTTTTAACTTGTTGTGGGATTAAATGTTCCATTACTTATCCCCTTCATCTAATGAATTTTTTCTGTTAGTGTACCACATTAATCCACCAAGCATAGAATAAAGAGCAATTGGTGGAACGAAATATGCAAATATTCCGTGCTGAATAGCTTCGGTAGTACCTGGAGCAGGTTTAGTCGAAACTTTAGGGAATCCCAATTCATAAAAATCCTTGCTAGCAAGGTACATCCAAGAAGTACCACCAGCATCATATTCACCGAAGATTTTTTCGTTATATCTATCAGGATTTCTTTTTATTCTGTCCCTGGCTTCTTTAATCAAGAATGGTTTATTACCATATGTTAATGCTTCAACAGGACAAATATTAACACAAGCCGGAAGTTCGCCTTTTGCAGTCCTTTTATAACAAAAATCACATTTTCTTATTTCAGGATTCAAAGCTTTGTCATAATCAAAGGTAGGCACCTGAAATGGGCATGCTACCATACAATATCTGCAACCTATGCATTTATCTGTATCCCAAGTAACTGCTCCGTTTTTCTGCTTTTTAAAAGCGCCGACAATGCATGCTGAAGCGCAAGAGGGGTGATCGCAATGCATACACTGAACTTTAACATCAATCGGTAGTAAAGGATTTACTTTATTCTCATATTCATTAACAACAGTTAAAGCTCCGGAATCCGGTCTTCTGAATTCTTTGAATACTTCACGATCTTTATATTCGTTAAAGCCATCAGTTGGCATATCGTGGGCAGATTTACAAGCCCACTCGCAATTTCTGCATCCGATACAAACAGTAGTGTCCACCAATACTCCAAAGTGATCATTAGGATTTCCTTCTGTATCGGCAGAATTTAATTTTTTTGTGCTTAATGCTGAAGCTGCCGAAATCGCTAGTGTCGATTTCAACCAGTTTCTTCTATTCAATTCTCTCATGTTTTCCTCAATTCTAGTAAAAACACAAATCTAACTTAATCAAAAAAAAATTAATTTGCAAATTTTTTAGTTATTTTTTTAACAATATTTTCTTTTTGGATATAATTAATTTACGAAAAAGGTATAAATAACATTGTGATTTTTTTTCATAATAAAATTATTCTAAGATTTAACAATTTAATACTAAAATTTATTATTCTTTTTAATAATTAACTAGTATTATGGATTCATTGATTCAATCAAGATTGTCAATCATTAAGTACTTGAAAGATCAGTAATTTAGGCTCA
>CAIWET010000114.1 GCA_903911805.1 uncultured Ignavibacteria bacterium
ACGAAGCAAAAAGGGAATATTCAATTTATAAAACAAATAATTTTAAAGATTTTACAAACATTTATAAATCTAAAAGAAACTTTTCATTTAAAATTTTTAATAATGAATTGTACATATTTAATATAGGGTATGTTTCATCTCTGTTTTATAATATAAATAAATTTACTTTTAGTAAACTAATATCAAAAGATTCATTAGAATTAATTTGTAAATTTGATCAACCATATTGGAGTAATTTTGTATATCTCAATGATTTAATGTTTTTCAACAGTAAAATGATTTTAATAGGAATGAAAAAATTCATATCAGTTAATAATTTGAATGATTCAGTTTTAAATTTTGTAAGCTGTTTATCTGATAACAAAATCAATACAAAACCTTTGATTTATAATGATTCACTCGTGCTAATGGCGTATCGTGATAAAGTAGGCCAGTATTACAATGGATTGGATTTAATTAATATTGACAATGATCATTCAAAACCTATAATTAATATCGAACAAAATCAAGATTTTAATGAATTTTTACTTGATTTAAATGAAATTTATTTAAATAAATCAAACAATGATATTCATATTTTATATAAAAAAACTTCCGATGATTCAATGAATACATTAGAAGAGTTCTCATTTTCAAATAATAACATTAAAAAATATCAACTTCATATTAAATACCTTAACTGTTTTTCTACTCATTACGATAATTTTAGAACATCACAATTAGTAGAAGTAAGTCAAAGAAATAATCTATTTGCAGAGGGGAGTTACTCTGGACCAAACCCTTCTATAACTGTTTATGATGCACAATTGCAAAGAGTAAAACTTGCAATTTTAAATTCATTTGCATCAAAAAGTGATTATCATAAATTTATAGATATCAGTACATTTTTTATACATTATTGGGATTATTATGATTCATTATTTAAAATTGTATATACTCAAAATGCTTTTGAAAATGTTGATACTTTAAAAATATATGAGCCCAATGGATTTCCAGTTAGAATAAGAGAATTTACGTTTAAAAATAAAGAATTTACTGCATTCTTTAATCAAAATAGAACTTCAAATATAATGTCGTTAAATATTTTGGATATAGAAAACAAGAAAATAACAGAAGTATATTCTTTTAAATCAACACATATTTATCATCAATGGAATCGGTATAATTATTCTGCAATAACCGCTGATTCAAATTTTATTTATCTTTCAATAAATGATACTTTGTTTTTTATTAAAGATATATATGATCGAAATTCTTGGGATTATACGATATTTCCAAACAAAGGGAAGGTTGCCGAAACTCTATATAAAATAAAAAATAAATTTTATATAGCTTATGAAGACACATTGAATCCAATAACGGCTTGTTGGTTAACATTATATGATATACCAAGACCAAAGCCAACAATCTTTGCCAATGATTGTAGTTTTGACAGCATTAAAATAGGTAAAGGAATTTCTTCGAGAAAAATCAGAATAGAGAATTTATCCACTGAAAAAGATCTAATTATTTCTGGATACTCAGGAATTACAGACAAAGTATTTTCAACTGATTTTAAACCTATCAGTGGTTCAAATCCATTAATAATTAAACCGTTAGAAAAATATTACTTTAACGTATATTTCAATCCCAAAGAAATAAAGCATTATAAAGATAGTATAGTATTTATTTCGAATGCAGATTCATTAGATAATGTTACTTATTTATATGGTGTAGCGATTGATTCAACTTTATCAGACATAAATGAAGCAACAACAGAAATCCAAAATTATCTATATGCTTTTCCGGCATATCCAGTACCATCAAACACAGGATTTATAAAATCACTAATTTATTGGGATACTTCAATTGATATTGATAAAGAAAAAATTACAATCACAAATCTTAGTGGCGAAATTATTAATACAGACCACAAATTATCAATAGAAAAGAATAATAATTTTAGTGGTAATTTAATCTGGGATTGCAGAAATATGCCACCAGGATCATATTTCATAAAAATCGAGCACGGCAGCGCGTCAGTTACATTAAAGGTTATGGTGGATTAAGAGGAAGATCGGGTACAGCAAAATTTGAGTAGTTATTTCTACGAAAGCAGGAATCAACATTTGAAAGTATTGGCATTAAAAGTGACCACCCCGTCAAAATGTGCATGAATACACATTTTGCCACCCCTCATTATAAAAGGAGGGGAAAACGATAGTGGAATTGATATTAGTAGAGACAGGTCTAAGACCTGTCTTTTTTTAGGTTGGCTCCATTATTTTTCGAAATTTGTTTACAATTTTGTTGTAATTTTTTTTTAATTTTGTGAACATTTGTTGAATATTATTGATTTTAATAGATTATGATGAATACTAAAATATATTCGATGCCTTTTGCTAACGTTTATCCCTTGTATATCAAAAAAGTGGAGAAAAAAGGACGCACAAAAGAAGAAGTCGATACAATTATTTTTTGGTTAACTGGACATAATGAAACTACTTTTCAAGAAATATTGGACAATAAAATTGATTTTCAAACTTTCTTTGGTCAAGCTCCTGAATTGAATCCAAATGTTTCAAAAATTACAGGTGTTATTTGTGGTTATCGAGTAGAAGAAATCGAAGACAAGCTTATGCAGAAAATTCGATATTTAGATAAATTAATCGATGAATTGGCTAAAGGAAGAACGATGGAAAAAATTTTGAGAAAGTAAATTATGAATTGCCATCAGTAGAAAATAAAAAAAGACAGGTCAAATACCTGTCTCTAGGAATAAATATTCAACTATTTTATTTCCCCTCCTTTTATAAGGAGGGGTGGCAAAATGAGCATTTATGCGCATTTTGACGGGGTGGTCATCTTATAACCCCATTATTTTCAAACGTAGATGCCGCATCAAGTGCGGCATGACATAGATAAATTTTAGTCATTCCTCTTCAAGTCCCTCCCTTTAAGGGGAGGGATTTAGGGTGGGGCGAGTGGTGGTCATTATAAAAAGAG
>CAIWET010000115.1 GCA_903911805.1 uncultured Ignavibacteria bacterium
AGAAAATATGACCGGGGATTGTTCATTTATGATTTATTACCAGACAAGACAATGTCCTGGTGGTGTGCCTCAAATTAGATTACATCACATTGAATTTGTTCAAGGATCGAATTGTCAGTTTTTAAATACTGAAAACATTATAGCTGAAGCAGTAAAAACCTTGAATGCGAATGTTCCTGATATTTTTGGTGATCCTTTTCAAGCAAGTTATAAAATTTATGTACCTTCTTGTATGCAAATTAATGCTTATAATAATATAAATCATTTAGAAGCTTGCCCTAATTCTGAATGTTGTGTATATTCTTATAATTCTGCTCTTATAAATGGCTATGTTAATGTATTAAGCCAAACAGCTGATGCACTGAATACAGATTGTCCTGGTCTTGTTGGAGGATGTATTGGTCACTGTTCGAATTTAACAGTTCCTTTAAATACTCCACTTAATCCGAATGGGTCAGGTCTCTACGGACCAAGATGTACTTATAGCAATTGTGGTACTAATCCTTGGATTAGTGAAACTGATGTTTATAATTGGTTAGGCTGTAGTTTTAGAATTAATTATTTCTATAGATTTGTCAACAATTGTGGTTTGATTGTAATTGAACTTCAGCTTTCAAGCGTTCAAGTTATATCAGGTACTATGGATATAATAAATATTCTCCAATATAGTTATAAGCATTTGATTAGAACTGTAGCTACTAATTATCCACTTTGCAGAGGATTAAAAGCAAAAATATATGTATCACCTTGTTGGACTCATATAAGAGATAATAATACTTCTAATATTATTGAAGTACATACTTGCAATGATATAGGTGGATGTTGTTCTGAAGAAGTAGAAATGCCTGTTTATGGAGATTTGACTTATCTTAGAAGAACTTATAATGAAAATATATATCCAGATTCAAATCCAAGTTGTAATGGAAATTTCTTATGTGAATATTATTGTGCAGATATATTATTTTATTTATTTGATGAAATTTATTTACCAAAGATCTCTTCTAATGACTTCATTGGTGAAAAAGTAATTTTATTAAATGAAAGTGTAAATATTCAGCCAAATCCTAATAAAGGAAATTTGGATTTACTATATGAATCCAATTTTGACGGAAACTTTGAATTATATATTTACGATAATAATTCTAAAGAAATATTCTTTAAAAATTATTCAAAACAAAAAGGAGAAATTCGAATAAATTTGAACTTGAATAATTTTACTGATGGAATGTATTATTTTAGAATTGTTCAACAAGATAAAGAATCAAAAGGGAAATTTATTATTAATAAATAGAACAAAAAAGGAAGTATTCGGTTTAAGCTGAATACTTCCTCTTTTAATAATTGGTTATTTTTAAAATTTATTGGATAAAGGAAATATTATGAAAAATCTAAAAATGCTTATTTTAATCGTTTTTACTTTTACTTCAACCAGTCTTTTAGCTCAAAAAGAATCCTGGAATTGGATATTTTCAAATAATGCTGGTATTTCATTCAATACAAAAGATACAATTCCAAAAGCAATAAATGGTTCAAAATTATCTGAAGTTTGGAATACAATTACAATGTCCGATAAAAAAGGTAATCTACTTTTCTATTTAAGTGATTATATGCCTGTTCACGATCATACTTTCGAGAAAAAGCAAATTTATAATAAATTGCATCAACCAATGAAAAATGCAAATTATAATGATGATATTATAACTCACGATAATGCAATCATTCCAATACCAGGAGTAAAAGATAAATACTATTTTTTCTATGATTACTTAGATGAATTTAAAAATAATAGAATTGCTTATGATATAATTGATATGAGTATGGAAAATGGCCTTGGAGCTATCACTAAAAAGAAACTATTTATTAATAATGAAGATATGGGCAATATAAGCAATAACAGTGGTGCTTTTGGTTTCGTGGTTTTTAAACATAGTAATAATATTGATTATTGGTTAATTTATCATACTTATAAGGAAAATAGATCAATTTTAATAACAAATTCTGAAATAAATGATTCAGTGAAATTTCCGGAATTTAGTCATTACGTGTTTGATCAGGATTATATTGTTCATCCAATAGATAAAAATATTTTTGTTACAAAAATTCCATTTTGGGAATTTGCGGATTATCTTGATCAGAGGTTGCTTTATTTAGAAAATAATATTGAATTTTATAGATTTAACAGTGATATTGGAAAACTATCAATGTACAAAAGCTATAAATTAAATTCTATAAAATGGCCAAGTTGGAGTTTTGATTATGAAGGTAAAACTTTACTTGATAATTATTATTTACACACTAGATCATACTCTCATAATTATTACGCTATGAATTTGTTTGCATTTTCTGACGATGGTACGAAGTTCTATCATTTAGAACAAAGTATAGATTCTGTGAAATATACAGTCGAAATATCTATTAATCAATATAAAGTTGACGGAACAAATATTGATATTAAATCAAGGAAAAAAGTAGGAAAACCAATAATAGAATATTTAAATAAAAATTATCAGTATGATAAAATACTCTATTCAGAAAATATGCCTAATCCTCATACATATAAAGGTATGAAATTAGGTCCAAACGGAAAAATTTATATTATCAGAGGAGACACAACATTTTTAACTGTAATTGAAAACCCAAATGATGATGCTTCAAAAGTGATTGTAACTGATGTTGGAGTTGATTTAGGAAAAGGAAGAGGTTTATTGCATTTCCCAAAATTTATTCCTGATTATTATAATACTTATATTACAATTGATACAAATAAAATTGAGGTCTGCCAAGGAGATTCAATTATACTTAAAGGATCTATTGAAGATACAAATGCTCAAAACGTAAAATACACTTGGATTTCGCCACAAAGAATTAGAAATAACATTCAAAATGCAGTATTTTATAATCTTCAACCAAACCAATCAGGATATTATAAATTAGAAGCAAATATTAATGGTGCTTTGATTTATGATAGCGTTTTAGTTACTATTAATCCAACGCCAAATTTCAGAATAATTGGAAAAACTAAGCTTTTCAAAAATGAAATAATAAAATTATCAAGTTCATTAATTGATAAAAAAGTGAAATATTATTGGTCAAACGGTGATACAATAGAATATACAAATATTTATAATCCTGGAACTTATTATCTTACTATTACAAATGAAAAAGGTTGCAGTTCAACAGATTCGATTTTAATTGAAGCAGATTATCCATATATTTATTCTGAAAGAGATACAATTTGTCCTGGAACTGATTTAGAATTAAAAGTAAAACCAGATACATTGCAAGCAACAATAAAATGGTCAACAGGAGAAAATGGAAAATCAATCATAATTAATAAGCTAGGTGAATATTATGCTTATTTAGATTATGGAAATAATTCTTATGATACATTGAAAAAAATAATTTATGAATATAATCCAATGAAGATTAATATTGATAAATCAAAAAGAATTACTTGTGTAGGTGATTCAATTGAACTAAAAATCACTAATTCAATTGATTTTATTTATTTTCAATGGAATACAAAAGAGAAAAATAAGAGCTTTTGGGCTAAGCAATCAGGAAATTATTTTGTAACTGGACTTGATAAAAATGGTTGCGAGAGCAGAGATTCTCTAAATATAACAGTAGATTCGCTAAAGAAACCAACTATTCGCCAAGATATTCCACTTTGTTATGGTTCAATTGGAAAATTATCTGTACTTGAAACTTATGATACATATTTTTGGTCAACTGGCGAAAAAACACAATCCATTTTTGTAACAAAATCAGGAACTTATAAAGTAATTTGTACTCTTTCAGGCGGATGCTCTGATTCCTCTGAAATAACTGTAACTGAAGTACCGAAACCAAAAATTGAGATAATATCTGATAAAGGAAATACAATTTGCCAAAAAGGTGAAAAAATAACATTATCTGTAAATCCTAATGATCCTGAATATTCATATTTTTGGTCAACTGGATTGATAACCCCATCTATAACCGTATCCGATAGTGGAACTTATTATTTATTTGCTGTAAACAAGTATGGCTGTGCCGATACGGCAATATATAGAATTAATATAGCACCAGAATTTACTCCAGAAATTACAGCAAATAAATTCAAGATCTGCAAAGGTGAAGAACTCGAATTATCAGC
>CAIWET010000116.1 GCA_903911805.1 uncultured Ignavibacteria bacterium
ATTTTAAGAAATGATTCATTAGAAAATGTTAGATACGATTTTAAAAGATTGGAATCGGAAAAAAAGAATTTTAATCAAAAAAGACACATAAGAAAAAATGGTTCGTCAGTAAATATTATTGAAAATTTTCAAATTTTTCTTCAAGATGAAACCAAATATATTTTTATAATTATTAATGAATTTGATTCACTTTGGCAAGAAGAATCTAAAAATGAATTAACTAGAGCTAGAGAATATTTCGAATTGCTTTATCAGGATTTTCCAGCACTTATTTGGAGAGCAAAAACTGACAAATTATGCGATTATTTTAATAAACCTTGGCTAGAATTTACTGGAAGAGAATTAAGTCAAGAAATTGGAAATGGCTGGACAGAGGGAGTACACCCTGATGATTTCCAAAATTGCTTGGATATTTATGTTCAATCTTTCGATAAACGAGAAAGATTTGAAATGGATTATAGAATCAAACATAATAGTGGAGAATATAGATGGATAAAAGATATCGGTAGCCCTCTATATGATATCAATGGAACATTTATAGGATACATTGGTTCATGCTTCGACATTACAAAAGATAAAAATTATGAAGAAAGACTTAAAGAGCTAAACAATTCTAAGGATAAATTTTTCTCATTAATTGCACATGAATTAAAATCTCCTGTTTCAGCTTTTATCAATCTCTCAGAGATTCTTAAAGATGATTCTGAAAATATGCAAATTAATGAAATTAATGAAATAAGCAGTGCTTTGCATAATTCAGCAAATGCTGTCTTTCATTTACTTGATGATTTATTAAAATGGTCGTTATCAGAAACCGGAAAGATTCCTTTCAATCGAGAAAATATAAATATTAATGAAATTGTATTTGAGTGTTTTGATCAACTTTCTAAAAATGCAAATTTAAAAAATACTGAATTACAAACCTCATTAACCTCAGAAATTTGGCTTAATGCAGATAAAAATATGATTCAAACAGTTTTCAGAAATTTAATTGGTAATGCAATAAAATTCACTGAAAATGGACTTATTTCTGTGGATCATTTATACGACAATGGAATTTACCATTTTAGCGTTAAAGACAACGGAGTTGGGATAGAGTCCAAAAGAATAGGAAAGATGTTTATTTTACAAAGTGAACTTAGTACTCTAGGAACAAGAAAAGAAAAAGGAACTGGTTTAGGATTGATTCTTTGCAAAGAATTTATCGAAAAACACGGCGGCAAGATTTGGGTGGAAAGTGAAATAGGCAAGGGAACAACAATACACTTTACTCTACCAAAAAACTAAAATTGGAATTTAAAATTTATTTTATCTGAAATTGAAATAAATATGGAATATTTAGAAAAATCAAAAGAACAGTTAATAAAAGAAATTGAAAAGCTAAGAGCTGAGATGGAAGCTTTGGAAATTGTTCATAAAAAAGATCTTGAGGAGCTTGAAGAAAGCCGTGAGAAATATAGAGGCTTGAGTGAAGCTGCTTTTGAATCCATTTTTCTTTCAGAAAAAGGTGTTTGCATTGAGCAAAATATTATGGGTGAACAAACCTTTGGATATTCTAATGAAGAAGCTCTTGGCAGATATGGGACTGACTGGATTGTTCCAGAAGATAGACCAATGGTTATGAATATGATGTTAACCGGTTATGAATTCCCTTATGAAGCTACTGCAATAAAAAAAGATGGTACTACTTTCCCCTGTGTTTTAAAAGGTAAAATGATGAATTACAAGAACAAACTTGTTCGAGTAACTTCATTAACAGATATTACTATTCAAAAAAAGCTCAACATGATCAAAAAGCTAGTGAAGAAATATTTAAAATTATATCAGAAAATACTTCTGATGGTATATTGCAATTTGATTCTTCGAGTAATTTAATTTATGCTTCTCCTGGTGCACATAAAATGATGGAAATGCAACCAGAAGATTCTATCAATATGACTCTTAGTGATCTAATTCAATTAATTCATCCTGTAGATAGAGCCAAAATAGTTATACAAATTTCAATTTCTCGTAAAAATAAAGTCGATTATTCACTATTAACTTATAGAATTCAGAAAAAAAGCGGTAATTATATTTGGCTTGAAGTTAATGTTAAATATCATTATGACAAAGATAGAAATCTTTTAAATTCAATTCTAATAGCACGTGATATTTCTGAAAGAAAGAAATTTGAAATTGAATTGATTAAAGCTAAAGAAACAGCTGAAGCTGGAAATAAACTTAAAACTGCTTTTATTAATAATATTTCTCACGAAATTAGAACACCAATTAATGGCATTTTAGGATTCTTATCTTTTATTTTAGATGAAAATCTTGAAGAAGATGAAAGAAGAGATTTCATTAGATTGATCAATGAAAATGCTAATAGATTAATTAATACTATTGATGATATTGTTGGTATTTCTCAAATTCATGCTGGACAAGTCAAACCTAATTTAGATGAAATATCTTTAAACTCATTAGCCTACGAGATTAACAGCATATATCAATATCAAGCTAAAAAGAAAAATATTGATTTTAAATATATAAATAATATCTCTGATGAAGATAGTACAATTATTTCTGACAACGATAAACTATATTCGATTCTGACTAATTTATTAGATAATGCGATAAAATTCACTTTTTCTGGAAGTATTGATTTTACTATTAATAATGATAATGATTTTATTCTATTATCAGTTAAAGATACTGGAATTGGAATTCCTGAAAGCAAACTATTTTCAATCTTTGATCCATTTATGCAAGCTGATGTTTCTAGTTCAAGGCAATTTGAGGGTTCAGGATTAGGACTTTCAATTGCCAAAGCATATGCTGAAATGTTAGGTGGTAAGATTTGGGTTGAAAGTGAAGTTGGGAAAGGAAGTACTTTTTATATTAGAATAAAAAAATAACTTTTTGAATTGATAATTAAATAATATTTTCAATTTTTTCAACAATTTCATTTTTTTTGAAACCTAAACGG
>CAIWET010000117.1 GCA_903911805.1 uncultured Ignavibacteria bacterium
GAATTTATTATTCATCTGATTTAGGGAAAAATTGGAAGTTGAAAAATTATGGAATTGCTGATGTTCAATTTTATACATCAATCATTTTAAGCGAAAACAAGCTATTAATTGGTACTGAAAAAGGAATGTATTTCTCAACCAATATGGGTGATTATTGGGAAATTGATTATGGTATTAATAACGATATTATTCACTCATTTTATTATAATGATAATATCCTATTTGCAGGAACTCTAAAAAGTATTTATATGACATCAGATAACGGAAAGAACTGGATAACAAAAAATAATGGTCTTGAAGAAGTTTGGATAAATAGTATAATTTGTAATAATGAGAATTTATATTTAGCAACTAATAATGAAGGTTTTTATACCAATAAAATAAGTGAGAAAAAATGGGTTAAATCAAAAGAAGTATTTTCATTCAATTATAGTATTGCAAAAACGAAAAATAAAGTCTTTATAGGATCTGGTGGAGGTTTATTTGTTAAAGATGATACATCATCTTTATGTCAAAAGTTTAAATATGATTTTTTAAATCGAACTTTTTTAACAAGTTCAGGATATAATCAAAATATTGCGGTAGCAAATTTAAATAACGTATTTACTTCACAAGATGAAGGTGAAACTTGGAAAAATATTATCGACAGTTCTAATATTGGCGAAATTTTGAAAATACAATATATTAAAGACACCTTATTTTTAGCATATAATAATAAAATAATATATACAATTGATAATGGCATTTCTTGGAAAAATACAAATTTCAAATTAAAAAAATATAATGATAATTTTAGAACATTTGAATTTAAGAATGGATTATTCCTTGTTGGTACTTCTGCTTATGGAATATACAAATCAACTGATGTAGGCAATACATGGAAATTAGTTTTCGACAGTACATCAATAAGTGAAGTAATTTCAATATCAATTAAAGATAATTATGTATTTGCAGGAACTTTGAAGAGTGGTTTTTATTTTTCAAGAGATTATGGAGAAACTTGGGAACAAAAAAATGATGGTTGCCAAGATAACACTATAAAAACAATCGCTTACAATGACCTATATGTTTACATTGGAACAGTAAATAATGGAATTTATCGTAGACCTCTTTGTGATTTTGAGAATACTGCAATAAACAAATCTAATAATATTTCAAAAACAGTTATTTATCCCAATCCAGCAATGGATTATATATTCGTAAGTCATTCCGCACTTGATGCGGAATCATTTGAGATTTTCAATATTTTTGGAGTGAATATTCCACCCCGTCATTTTGCTATTCAAAATGCCTCTCTACAAGAGGGGAATTTCAAGATTGATATTTCAAATCTTGCTCCAGGAGTTTATGTCATCAAAATTGGTGATAAATTTGAGAAATTTGTGAAGGTGTAAGAATAAATTATAAAAGGAGGAAGCTAATATGAGGGTATAAAAAAGGTTATGAAAGCTTCTCAGTTCATTTCATAACCTCTATAGACGAATGCATGAACGATTTGGAATC
>CAIWET010000118.1 GCA_903911805.1 uncultured Ignavibacteria bacterium
CTAATTAAAAATAATCACTAAATATTTCTAGCATTAAACCGATAATAATGAATGTAGAAGAAAGTAAAAAATAAAAGTGAGTGTACTAAAGAAAAAAAGTAGATTAGAGCAGAAAATTCATCAGGATAGATACCTGATAACTTATGCCGATTTGATAACATTATTGCTGGGGCTATTCGTAATATTATATGCTACAGCGTCTGTTGACTCAGGAAAATATAGCGAGTTATCAAAAGCTTTTAGTGAGTACTTTCATTCTGCAAACGGAAAAGTTTTAAATGGAGGAGGCGGAGTATTAACGGGACCTAAGGATGGGATACCACAACCAATAATGCCAAGTTCTGCAAAAAAATCCCTGCAGGATTTGAAAATTGATGCCGAGAATTCTTTGAGTAAATTTATTGAAGAAGGAAAGGTGAGGGTTTCTCAATCAGGTGATGGATTAATTCTGACTATGCCGGAGAAGTTGTTATTCGAATCCAGCAAGGCAGAAATCCAGAACGATGGCCTCAAAGTCCTCGATGATATTGCAAAAATATTAAATGTTCCCAATTTCCAGATAACAGTAGATGGGCATACAGACTCAGACCCGATACATTCATTCAGGTTTGCGTCCAACTGGCACCTTTCTTCTGCAAGAGCTTTAAATATAGGGTATTACCTTATTGGCAAAGGAATGAACGAAAACAATGTTGTTATTCGTGGTTTTGGTTCCCAAAGGCCAATAGAAGAAAATACGACTATAGAGAAAAAAGCAATGAACAGAAGAGTAGAAATTACGATTTCGCAATTGCCAACTAATGCTCCATCAACTGATGGATATAAAAAGTGATACTATAAAATAATTTTTAAATTAAATTGTTTATACTTAATTAAGAGTTATTTTTAAGTAATTCGTTTAATTAACATATTTGTAGAATTTATTTTTGGTATATTATTTGCTTATAAAAATATGCAGTAATATAGAATAAATTATTGGATTGATTATGAATATAGACTCGGGAAATGAGTTAAGAAGAATAAAAACAATACAATTTGGAGAAATTGAAGTTGAAAAGGAATTTGTTTTTATTTTCGAAAACGGATTATTAGGATTTGATGATTTAAGGGAATTTGTTCTTATAAGTGATGAATCTACTGTGCCATTCAGATGGTTATTATCTTTAGAAAACCCAAATATTGGTTTTCCATTGCTAAGCCCGTGGCATATAGATATATCATATAGCCCCGGAAAAGATTTTGATCTTGAAACAGAAGTTTTAATGGCAGTTATCACATTGGAGGATGAAAATGGAGATATGTCTGCTAATTTAAAAGCCCCAATAGTTTTTGATGTAAAAAATCAATTGGGCAAACAAGTAATTTTAACGTCAGATAAATTTCTGACAAATTACATAATTAAAAAAAGCTAAATGTATTATTAATAGGATTGAACAATGCTAGTTTTATCAAGGAAGATAGGGGAAGTTGTTACAGTCGGTACATCTGTTAAATTAACTGTACTTAGCTATGAGCGCGGAGTTGTAAGATTGGGCATAGAAGCTCCAAAATCAATTCCAATACATAGGAAAGAAGTATATGATAAAATTATAGAGATTAACAGACAAGCCGCTAGGACTGAATTAACAGCTCTGAAAAATGCGATTTCAGTTGGAGGTTTAAATATTAATATCAGCAATGATAGTAATAATTTAGGTATTAAAAATTTACCCAAGAAAGTATTAAATGATAGTAAAAATTAATTATTTTAAATACTAAAAATATGGAATATACAGCTCTAATTATAGATGATGATGTGTGGATGCAAAGAATTTTATCCAAAACTCTTATGAGTTATGGTTTTACTAAAACTCTTCTTGCTTCAAATGCATTTGAAGGTATTGCACTAGCAGTAGAAAATATCCCAACTATTATAGTTTTGGATATTTTAATGCCTGAGCTGTCCGGTCATTTAGCACTTAAAATAATTAAGCATATAAATCTGACTAAAAACATTCCGGTAGTTATGGTTTCTGCTTTATCAGATACTGAAAATCTTGGTCTTGCTGTAAAAAGCGGAACTGCTGGATTTATTTCTAAACCTTTTACAAGAAGCACTGTTTTTGACAAATTAATTTCATTTTTGGTAAAGATAAATTAGAGAAAATTCAAAAAGGCGAAGTTATTGCTGATGATATGTATCATTATGAAGAGAGCTTTATAAACAAAGAAAACGATTTTTCTTTGCAAGTGTCATCTTTTACTGAAAAGCCTTCAGAACTTAAGCCAATTGAAAACTCAACACCAATGAGTGATACAAAACTACAGACTTACAAAGAAGATGAAAAACGAACTATAGAATCCATCAAAAAATTATTGATGAAAAATAAAAAATAAAAAATAAAAAAAGGGCTTTTTAAAAGCCCTTTTTTTTGTTTCTCTGATTTAACAGATAATTTGTCTTGATTACATAAGATCGTCATCTTCTTCGTCAAATTCTTCATCTTCGTCGAAGTCAACGTCTTCAATTTCTTCTTCGTCAAATTCTTCGTCAAAATCGAAATCTTCAAAGTCGTCGCCAAATTCATCATCATCTTCTGAATCTTCGTCGTCTTCGTAATCTTCATCGTCATAATCATCTTCAAATTCTTCGTCATCGTAATCTTCATCTTTTGCTGCTAACATTAAGAATTCCAATTCTTCTGATTCCGCATTTTCTGCAATTTCGTAAGTATAATTCATAAAACCCTCTTGTTATAAAACTATTTTTTTAATTTCACATTTTTTCAAGAAACTAATATAATAA
>CAIWET010000119.1 GCA_903911805.1 uncultured Ignavibacteria bacterium
AATATTTTTAATATAAGAAAATTTATTTAGATTAATTAAGGTGGTTTAAAGAAAAAAATTATCTATACATATTATAAAGATGACTAAAAAAACTGAAATTGAAAACTTAAAAAAAATGATGGCTGAAATGGCTAAAAAGTTAGAATTATTAGAACAACAAGAAGCAAAAGCAACAAAGAAACCGGCAAAAAAAACAGTCAAAAAACAAAAGAAAGAAAAATTAAATCTTGATATTTTTGATGTATCAGATGATGAAAAAGTGGAGCAAAGAATGAAAGAATTTAAAGCAAAAGAGGAAAAAGAACAATCAAAAATAATTGATAACTCTATTAATCCTGATTATATTGAAGATATAAAAAAGGCAATGAAAAAGGATATTGAAAGAAGAAAAGCAGAAGCAGAAGCACCAAAAGCACCAAAAGCACCAAAAAAACCAAGAAAAAAAACAGTTAAAAAACAAATAGAAAAAGTTAATATTAAAAAAGATGAAGAAGAACAATATTATAATACAAAGGTAATTTTTTATAAATATCTTGATACACAAGATGAAGAAGAAGCAAGAGGGCGCTTTTTAAGAGATGCAAAAAATAGAAAAATATTTCAAATGGGAAAACCCCGAAATTTTACAGTTAAGAATATTAAATTAATGGATTTTGAAGATAAACGAATTTATAGAATTATTGAAAATCCAGCGGGAATTATAAACGGAATTAAAAATATGGTTCATAATGTATGGGGCTATATTGTAGATAATAATAAAAATAGAGAAATTGAAAATCCAGAATTTAATGAAGTTATAAAATTATTATCAGAAGATAAAGACGCTTACGAAGCAATAGACGAACAAATTAGAAGCGGTTATATAGATATGGTTAAAATATGCAAAATAAGACCTATAAGAATGAATAAAAATATTGAAGGAATAACAAAACAAAAATTAAGAGATGAAGCAGGGGGCAATATGGATCATAAATATATAAGTTATGATATTAATGAAAATGCAAATACATTTGGAGAATTATTTAAATTTGAATTAACAAAAGGAATAAACCGCTCAAATGTTAAAAATGCTTGTTTTTTTAATGCAATATTAAACACTTTTAAATCAGCATTTGATAAACAAAATGAAAAGAAAAGAATTAAATTTATTATGAGTATTGAAAGTCTATCAGAATTATTAAATGATAATTCGATGGACTTTGGGGTTAGTATTGAATATGCAGTTGAAAAGTTTTTTAAACCTTTTAATTTGGGTTTATTAGTTTTTTGCCCTTATGGAATTTTATATAAATATCAGCCAGAACACAGAAATAAAAATATTGTTCCTAGTGCGTTATTTATGTGTGTAATGAATAATCATTGTTATGTTATTAACTCTGATTTTAAAAGAATTGAAAAAATAGAATGGGTAAATAATAACCCTTTAGAAATGGTTAATATTACAGTAAGTGATAAATATAAATTTATGGAACATGATGACAATGAAATTATTAAAGTTGATAAACTTGAAGAAATTACAGAACATATTAAAGAACAAGGAAAATTGAAAAATGAGAAAATTATAGATTATATTATATCTGAAAATTTGGAAGATACATTAATAAATATAGTCCATGATAATAATATATCTTATATACCATCTATTTATTTAAAAAATGGTAGTTTATACAGCATTAAATTTAATGTTGGTAAAATGAAATGCACTATTAAAGATAAAAATAATAGTTTAGATGAAATATCATCAATTGTGATAAGTAATAGCGAATATGATATATATACTGATGTAGATACAAAATTTTATAATGGTTTAATTAGTTTAGAAAATATGAGTACATATAGCGAACAATATTTAAAAGTTGTTGAAACAGTATATAGAAGCCCTATGAAGAAAAGATTTAATAATATTGATACAAGAAATTTAAATTTAGTTGGATTAGATAGCCGAAAGGCTTATACATCTGATTTTATGGATATAAAAAAATATCCAGTTTTTAATATGTTTGATTTATATAATGTTTATAATGGTGAAAGAATTGAAGATTACAGCGAATATATTATATTATGTTTTGAAGAAACATTAGAAAGTTTATTAATATTTCCTGATAAAATAACAGCCATTTTTGGGCTTGTTTTAAGAGAAGTTAAAAATATTAAATATAAAATATTATATGTTAGAACCCCTAGCAACCTACACGAAAGCAATAGCAAAGAATTAATTAAAATGGTTTATGATAGCAACTTAAGCGAAGATAAGAAAAAACAAGTTATTAATTTAAATTTGGGTAAATTAGAAAAGAAAAATAATAATAGAACAAATAGCAAGGTTTTTAAAAATATTGATGAGGCATATTACTATAAAAAAGTTTATGAAAAATATGACCCGAAAATATCAATAATAGAACCATCAAATTATGAAGGGAGAGAAATATGCGAGAAAGCAGTTTATATATTATCTTTTGGAGT
>CAIWET010000120.1 GCA_903911805.1 uncultured Ignavibacteria bacterium
AAGAAAAAAAGTCTTTCAAAAAAAGACAAAATAAAAATAAATAAAGATATTGCTAATCTTGAAAAAGATCTAAAATCAACAAATGAAAAATTAGAAAAATATAGGAATGAAAATGAATATTATAAAAATGAAGCTTCTAAATTAAAATCTAATAATCCAAATAAACAGGTTTTTGAGGATAAAATGAAAAAAGCTGGCGAACAGGCAATGGTTTGTAAAGTTTCTATAGGTATTTTAGAAAATCAAATTAAAGAATTAAAAGATTTAGTTGAGTAACAATTATTTATAAGAATAAAAAAAATATTTAAAGGAGAATTTATGGCAGTTGCTTTGCAAGGTGCAGTTATCGTTGAAAAGAAAAATTTACAAATAACTTATATTAAAAAATGTGGGAAATGTGATTATATTGGTAATAGCAAAATATCAATGAGTGTTTCATCAAGTTCAAGTTCTAAATATGTTTCAAGCTTTATTTGCCCTAAATGTAAAAAAAGTCAAAAATTTGAAATAATTGGTGGATTATAAATAAATGCTCATTTAATATAATAATCTTGTTAAATCAAAAAGAGGCAAATATTAATTATATGTCTCTTTTTTCTATTCAAAATCTCTAAAATATGACTTCGTAGGTATTTTGAATAAGTCCGCAGGTGTTTTGAATAAGTCCGCTGGTATTTTGAATAAGTCCGCTGGTGTTCTGAAATATTTCAAAACATTAGCGGATACATTCAATACATTAGCGGAGGCTTTCAAAAGTTTAGCGGAAGTATTCAAAACATTAGCGGAGTTGATTAATAATGATATTGTGATTATTTTGATTTTTCTAAAATGTATTGATTTGTCAATAAATATATTTTAAATCGCTATTGAATAAAATATTTCAAATTTATATATAAGGAGTTTTAAAATGGATTCATTACAAAGAACTTATAATATGTCCGATGCCGATTTGTGTATGTTTACTTCAAATTTGGTGATTTTAAATTCAGATGAAGTTTGGGATGAGGCTTAAAGAGTCCTCCCCCAGCCCCCTCCAAAGGGGGAGAAAGAAATAAACCTCTTAAAAGTTCCCCCTCTATCAAGAGGGGGTTAGGGGGTGTGTCTCGAAGTTTAACGAAGATGCCGCATCAAGTGCGGCATGACATCTCGAAAATATAAAAATAATACGTAGGGACAGGGTAACACTGCCCCTACAAGATAAACCGAGATGCCGCATAAGGTGCAGCAAGATATCAAGAAATTAAAACATATATGCGAGATCTTTAATGATTTTATTTTTTAAATCATCTAGATTTTGCAGGGGAACTCTTGCACCTGAGGCGTTTAAATGCCCTCCCCCGCCAATTGTTGAGGCATATTCTCTTACATTATATTGATCTTTTGAGCGAAATGAGATTCTGATTTCGTTTCGGTGCTTTAATTCCGAGATAAAGATTCCAACTTTTACGCCTTTTAGAGCCATAGTTTTTTCGACGATACCTTCGTTGTCTTCTTCGATGGCGTTTACGGATTTGAAATCGCCGTCGGATAGGACAATGATGCATAATAAATTGTTATAGTGCATTTCGATTTTGGTATATGCTAATCCAAGAAGTTTTGTGGCGGATAATGAGGATTGGTTGTAAACTTCTTCGTAGTTTTTTACGGGATCGGCACCATATTGCAATAATCTTGAAATTATCATAAATACTTCCGAATCGGTTCTTGGGAATCTGAAAGAGCCGGTATCGGTCATAATTGCAACATATAAGGCATTTGCAATTGCTGGAGTAATGAATTGATTATTGAAGTTGGTGATGATTTTGTAAACGAGTTCACCGGTGGAGCAAGCATCTGTATCAACAAAGTATTGGTCGGCAAATGGTTGCGGCTCAAGGTGATGGTCAATTACGATTTTGAAAGCATTGGAATTTCTGATAGGATTTTCTAAAGATTTTGTTCTCTTTGGATCATTAACATCAGCAACAATTATTATGTCACATTCTTCAATAAATTTATCGTGTAGATTGGCATCGTAAATTTCGAGATTTTCTAAACCATCTAAATATTTATAATTTTCAGGAATGTCGTTAAAGAAAATTAAACGAGGATTTTTATTTAATTGATTTAAAAATAAAAAGAGTGAAAGCGTAGAGCCATAGGAATCACCATCGGGATTAACGTGAGAAGTAATAAGAATATTCTCATATTTTTCCAGTGTTATGCAGATTTCGTCTAAAGTACAGTATTTCATAATTATAACATTTTTTAATTTAACTTTTAATAATATGTAAAATTGCAAAAAAATATTCGTATAACAAAAATTAATTATTAATAAGTGCGTTAATAAATTTGATAATATTAGCCATATTAATTCGTATATTGCAATATTATAAATGTTTGTTTTAAAAAATAATTATGCTTATGAAATATAGATACTTTTTTTTGTTAAATATTAGAATTGAAAAAAAATGAAAAGAGTATCAATTATTTTAAGGTTAGTGCTAATATCTGCAGTAACAATGCTAATTATTAATGCTTGTACAAACTTTGATGATTTCACCACATACTTTAATACATATTATAATGCTGATAAATTAATCAAAATTTCTGAGGAAGAATTTGAATATCAGACTGAATTAAAAAGAACGACTCCTAGAGTAGTAATTCCTGATGTAAATATCAAAACAACTGCTCAGAATTTATCAGGAGTTCCTCCTTTTATGAATGAATTTATAATTGACCAAAAGAAATTACAACCTGTAAAGATAAAATTGGATTCAGTTATTATAAAAGGATCTAAGATTTTAGCAAGACACCCAAATAGTCAATATATCGAAAAAACTCTTTATTTAATGGCTGTTGCTTATTTTTATCGTAATGAATGGCTACCATCTCAAATAAAGTGTAATGAATTAGTGGATAGATTTTTTGATGGTGATTTATCACCTGATGCACATCTTTTACTTTCAAAAACGTATTTCATACAGAGGAAATTTCCTTCTGGAAATATAATGTTATCCAGGACAATTGATATTGCTTGGCAAAAAGAAAGATATGATATTTTATCTGAGGCTTTTAGGTTGCAAGCTGAAATGGCTTTATATAATAATGATATTGAAAAAGCTGTAAGACCTTATAAACAAGCAATTGCTCAAACCTCAAATAGTGAAATAAAAGCAAAATGGCAGCTTGAACTTGCGACTATTTATTATAGAAAGAGTAAGTTTGAACAATCTTATGCTGAATATTATAAAGCTCTCTCCTATTCACCTGATTATCAAGGAGAATTTGAAAGTTATCTATATCAGGCATTATCATTAATGAGAATGCAAAAATATGACGCAGCAAATGAAATATTAAATAAACTTGAATCCAAATCAATTTTTGAAGAATGGAAAACCTACATCCACAATGCAAGAATGGATATGGCAAGATTAAAAACTGATGACAAAGAATATACTAAATTAGAAAAATATGCTGATTCAGCTTTTATTAATCATCCTTCTGGTCTAGCAGTCTATTTTCAAAAAGGATTGGATTATTATAATAAAAATGATTATACTAGTGCAAGAAAATATTTCGCAAAAACCAGAGTTATGAAAAGTCCTGTTTATAATCAATCCGAACGAATGTTTTATTATCTAAATACTTGGGAAACTAAGAGAAATGATGCAAAGCCATATTTAGAAAGATTTTATACTGGAAATTTAACTAACGACACAAATAAAAGATTTTTAGCTACTTCGCTTTTTGATGTAGGAAGAGTCCACGAGCAATTAGACCATCCGGATTCTGCACTTGTTTATTATAATTTATGTAATCAAGTTTCTCCAATTAATGATACTCTTTCAGCAAGATATTTATATGCATTATCTAGAATGACAACTGAGAGTAATCTTAAATATTCTGATTCTTTATTAGAGGTAATTATTGAGAGATTTCCTAGAACAGAATATGGCAAAGAAGCAATGAAAAAAATGGGTTACACCGATAAATTTTTGATTGATTCTATTGCTGATTTATATTTTTCAGGAAATAGCTTACGCAATAATAGAGAATATTCTTTCGCTATTAAGCAATATACAAATGTTTATACAAAATATCCTGAATCAAAATTTGCTCCAAAGTCTCTTTATGCAATAGGTTTAATTTATGAAAGAAATTTAAATAATAAAGATTCTGCTTTGATTTTTTATGATATGCTAATTCAGAAATATCCAAGATCTGAGCAAGCAAAAGAATTAAAATTACCTGTTGCCTATTTGAATTTGATAAAAAAAGGTGAAGCAATTCCA
>CAIWET010000121.1 GCA_903911805.1 uncultured Ignavibacteria bacterium
AATAAATTTATCAATAAAATGTCAAAATAAAAACCATATAAATTAGTTTATATTATTGTAGTATTTTTATTAATTTATATTTAGATAGAGTATATATTGTGATAAGTCAAACAATTAAAAATAGAATCATTCAAGAGAACTTTGCAAGAATGAAATATTTGAGTCTTGTACTTATGGGATTTGCAATATTTGTTTTATTTATTGATTTTGCTCCCTTTAAGGTTTGGGACGAAAAATACATTCAAATTTATCGTATTTTAGATATTATACTGACGGTTATTTCAGTTTCTTTAATATATCTTTTATGGTTTAAAAAGACTGAGAATTTAAAATACAAGGATTTAATAATCAAATTAAGTTTTCTTATTGTCTTTATTTGGTCTGCTTTAATTACAGGTTTAGAGCTAACTTCGCTTGGGTTTTCTACTTTAACTTTAATAATGCTAATTGGAGTGTTTTTTATTTATATTGATTTCAAAAATTCAATGATCAATATTTTATGTTCGTTAATTACTCTTTCATCAACAGCATATTTTTCAAATCATTTAGATAATACTTTTTTGCCAATCTTTTTTGTAATATTCCCAATTGCAATAACTTCAGTTTTTATTTCTAGCTTTCATTATTCAAGTAAAGCTACTGAATTGGCGAATAATGACAAATTAAATGAATTAAATAATGAATTAACCTCTATAAAGAATCATTTAGAGGAAGAAGCATTAAAAAGAACTGAAGAATTATCAATCGCTAAAGGCAATGCCGAAGAAAATGCTCGATTAAAAACTACTTTTTTGACCAATATGAGTCACGAAATTCGCACTCCAATGAATAGTATTTTAGGCTTTGCAAAATTATTGGAAAATGATAATTTACCAGATTCTGAACATAGAGAATACATTTCTTACATTATCAATTCAGGAGAAAGAATGCTTAATATCATTAATGATATTATAGATATTTCCAAAATTGAAGCTGGAATAATCAATATTAATTACTCGAAAACTAATATTAATAATCAACTTGATATAATTCATTCTTTTTTCAAGAAAGAAGCGAATATTAAAGGTATAAATCTAAGTATTAAAACTACCTTATTTGACAATCAAGCTATCATAAATACTGACTCTGACAAAATATTTACAATTCTTTCTAATTTAATTAAAAATGCAATTAAATACACTGATTCTGGAACAATTGAATTAGGCTATTATTTAAGAACAAAATATGCCAAAATTAGTGATGCTTTTTCTGTTCTCTATGAGCTTGAATATTTTGTTAAAGATACTGGTATAGGAATTACAAAAGAAAAACAAGAAATAATTTTTGATAGATTTGTCCAATCAGATTTTGAAAACCAAGGAAATCCAGAGGGTACTGGCTTAGGATTATCAATTTCAAAAGCTTATGTTGAGATGTTAGGAGGAAGAATATGGGTGGAAAGCGAAGAAAATGAAGGTTCAATTTTCTTTTTTACTATTCCATATGATGTAGTTGATTTAAGTGTACTTGGAAATTCTGAAAATGAGCAAAACGATAAATCAGATCTACCTTACAATAAAAATAAACTAAATATTTTAATAGCTGAAGATGACATTCCTTCAGCAAAGTTGCTTTCGATTACTGTTAAGTCAGTTGCAAAAAAAATATTC
Source organism: uncultured Ignavibacteria bacterium (assembly GCA_903911805.1). Classification (GTDB taxonomy): domain Bacteria; phylum Bacteroidota; class Ignavibacteria; order Kapaibacteriales; family UBA2268; genus CAIWET01. Next base: position 1,650 of record CAIWET010000121.1, read on the forward strand.
AATGCTCCAACTGGTATTGAAACTATTGAAATATGCTTGAATAATCCAGATATTGATTTAATTTTAATGGATATTCAAATGCAAAAGATGAATGGATACGAAGCTACTCGCAAAATCAGAGAATTCAATAAAAAAGTTATAATAATTGCTCAATCTGCATTCGCTGTTTCTGGAGATAAAGAAAAAGCACTCGCTGCCGGATGCAATGATTATATGACCAAACCAATCAATAGAAAAGTTTTTAATAATTTACTAAATAAATATTTTCCACAAAATTAATATCCATATTAATTTAAAATATTATAAAATATTATTCGTTTTTATAATCGGAATTTTAAGTCTTATTATAAAAAAAAGGAAATATAAATGAGTGAATTAATAAATAATTCTGCTAAAAGAAAAGAAAATCTAAAGGAAGTAATCTTAAGAATACACAATGGAGAAAGCCCTGAATTATTAAATAAACAATTGGCTGAATTGCTCGAGAAAATACCTTATGGTGAAGTAGTAGAAGTGGAACAGGAACTCATTTCAGAAGGATTGCCAATGGAAGAGGTTCAGAAATTTTGTGATGTTCATTCAAGAGTTTTAAATGGCAATATTGATTTATCGCATCAAAAAATTGCTTTGCCAGGTCATCCAGTTGATACATTTATTAAAGAAAACAAAGAAATTGAAAAAGTTATCAAAAATATTGAAAAGAATTCTAAAAAGATATTAAAACTCGAAGATAATTCAGAATTTGGGAAATTGTTCTTTTCTATAAAATCTGATTTAAATCTATTGATGGATATAGATAAACATTATTTACGAAAAGAAAATTTACTTTTTCCATTTTTAGAAAAAAATGGGATAACTGGTCCTCCAAAAGTTATGTGGGGCAAAGATGACGAAATTAGAGTTTTAATAAAATCCTCAATCTCAGTTTTGCACAATATAGATGAGATTTCAACTGATGAATTATCTGGCATTTTCTCGTTGATTATCAATCCAGCTATAGCTGGATTAAGAGATATGATAGTAAAAGAAGAGCAAATCCTCTTTCCTATGTCTATGGACAAATTGACAACTAGCGAATGGTACGAAATTTACAAAGAAACTTCAGAATATGGTTATTGTATATATGATCCTCAAATTGAATGGAAACCCGAAGGAATTGAAACAATAGAAAATGACTCAATAGACTCTGATAATATAAATTTGCAATCTGGTTCATTTACGATAAAAGAATTATCTGCAATATTAAATACAATTCCTTTTGACATCACTTTTGTTGATAAAAATGATAAAGTAAAATTCTTTACTCAGGGTGCAGAAAGAGTTTTTTTGAGAACTAGAGCAATTTTAAAAAGAGATGTTAGAATGTGCCACCCACCTTCAAGTGTTCATATAGTTGACCAAATTGTTGATGATTTCCGCTCTGGAAGGGAAACAAGAGCGCCATTTTGGATTGAAATGCACGGTAAGTTTATCCATATTGAATACTTTGCACTTAAAGACGAAAATGGTGAATACTTGGGAACAATTGAAGTATCAAAAGATATAACGGAGTTACGTTCTCTATCAGGTGAACAAAGACTATTGAACTATAAAAATGAGGGTAATAATGAACAATAAATATATTACTCCAGGGATGAAATTATCAGAATTATTTGAATCTTATCCTGAATTGGAATTAACGATTAATGAATTGATTCCATTAATTGAGAAATTTAAAATTAAATCTTTAAGAGATAAAGTTTATAATTCAACAACTATTGAATCAGCCGCTAAAACAACGGTGATTGAAGTTAGCGATTTTATTAATATTTTAAGAGAAAAAGTAGGTCAAAATACTATGACAAACAGTAATGCAGTAGCTCCTGAATGGGCAAATTATGAAACAGCGAATTACAAAATTGATGCCAAGCCAATGATTGAAGCTGGTGAACATCCTTTAACAGAGTTTATGGCTCAAGTTGATAAAATGACTGAAAATCAAGTAATTTTATTAATTACTCCTTTTTTACCTGCTCCATTAATTGAAAAGTCGATTAATCGTGGTTTGATAAATTGGAC
>CAIWET010000122.1 GCA_903911805.1 uncultured Ignavibacteria bacterium
AAATGAGAAATAAATTATATATATTGCTTTTAATCCTGATTCTCTCAGAAATGCGAGTTTTAGCTCAATCTCCAATTGGAGAATTTAGAGATTTTCAAATATTAAAAAACAAAGATACTTTAATTTTAAATAGAAAATTTGGAGAATGGTGGTCAGGAATATTATTTGGAATTAATGAAAATATTAATTTTAATTCATTCAATCTTCCAAACAATTATGATCCTGATTATCCTTCACGATTTCTTGATTCTTTAATACAATTTCCTGCAACAATTGGTGAACTGAGTTATCACGCAGGATTAAAATTTGAATGGAATCCAGGTGGAAGTTTTTGGGGTGGTGGTATTGATTTGAATATAATTGACCATAGAAGAACCATAAGTGAAACACCTTCCAAAGGAGATTCATTAAATACTAGATTTGTATCAGATTTGGCAATTAATTATATAACAATTTCTCCTTATGCAAGATATAATTTTAGATTTATTAACAGCGATTGGTATTTTAGTAGTGGTTTGGATTTTGAAACTAAATATAACAGCACTTTATCATATAAAAAAGTATTTGATTATTCTCAAACAATTGATCATGATAAAATTATATACGAAACACCATTATCATTTAGATTTGGTGTCAATTTTGGGTTAGGACTCGAGACTTTCTCTGCGGATGTGAATCAGAAAATGAGAATGAAAATCAATCCTTATCTTAATTTCCATGCCGGCACAAACGTATTTAATGAGTTCAAATCATCATTAAATCAGGTTTATGTAAGGCTTGGTATAGCAATAAAATTAGCTCCTGATATTATTGATGTAGATACTTTAAAATGGGACTCTACAATAGTTATGCCTCCTCAGAATTTAACATCCAGCAGAAGTCGTAACATTAAATATCATGATTTTGTTCATAACCAATTATGGCCAGACTCATTAAGACAAATTGAAAAAACTAGTGAAATTGCCGTTGCTACCGAAAAAGAAGAGCAAGCTGGTGCTACATTAGTTGCAAAGAAACAACCAACTCCTGAAAAGAAAATAACAACATTTGCTATTAACAATAAACCAATAGAATTCAGATATCCTAATTATAATTCTTCAGGTTTAACTAAAGAAATGCAAGAGCAGTTGGATCAACTTGCAGATTTTCTTAAGCAAAATAAAAAAATAAATATTAAGCTTACTGGTCATACAGATAGAAATGGTAAAGATGAAAATGACCGTAAAGCAAAATCTGACGCACGAGTAGCATCCGCTCGTTCTTATTTAGTAAAAAAAGGAATAGATGCAAAAAGAATTTTGTATGAAGGCAAGGGAAACCTTGCTCCAAGATATAATGACAAAGATGAATTGGTTGGTTCTATAGGAATTCATTTGGATATAACCCAGCAAAAAAATCTAGAGATTGAACTCATTGAGGCAAAAATAAATGCGGAGAGGCTTACAAAAATTAAAGAAAATTTCTTGACTAATATGAGTCATGAAATAAGAACTCCCATGAATGCAATTATGGGAATGAGTAATCAATTAACAAAAACTACTTTGTCTCAGCGGCAGCATTTTTTTGTAGAAACAATCAATTCTGCTGCAGATAATTTATTAGTAATTATAGATGATATTTTAGATCTTTCAAAAATTGAATCGGGTAAACTAACCCTTGAAAATATTGGCTTTGATCCCTTATTTTTAATAACCAAGGCTTTGCAGGTAATGACCCATAAGGCTGAAGAAAAAGGACTCGCTATTTCCAATATATTTTATGATTCTAAAATTTCACCAGTATTAATAGGGGATCCTTATCGCTTAAATCAGATTCTGCTCAATTTGCTATCTAATGCAATTAAATTTACAGAAAAAGGAAGGGTAGATATAAGTTGTACCGTTTTGAATGATACTGAATTTAGTCAGGAATTGAAATTCAAGGTTGCGGAT
>CAIWET010000123.1 GCA_903911805.1 uncultured Ignavibacteria bacterium
AGACAGATTAATTCTAATAAATTATTTCAACAAGTTAAAATAAAGTTAATTAGAAATATTTAAATTACAGTAATCTTAATTAAAAGGTTCCCATAATTCAATTTTATTTCCTTCTGGATCTTGAATCCAAGCAAATTTTCCATAATCAAATACTTGAATTTCACCTACAATTTTAACTCCTTCAGCTTTTAATTCTGCAATTAATTCTTCGAGATTTTCGACGATATAATTAAGCATAAATGATTTTCTGCTCGGTGTAAAATATTTGGTATCTTTTGGAAAAGGATTCCAAACAGTTTGATTCTGCTTATCAGGATTGTCATTTTCTCTCCAATGGAAAACACTACCCCATTTGTCGCCTTCGATTCCGAGATGTTTATTGTACCATTCTCTCATTTGGTCAGGATTTTCACTCTTAAAGAAAATTCCCCCTATGCCTTTTACTTTTTTCATAAATTTTTTATTAAAATTTAAAACAAATTAATTTAATATTCTCTTTTATACTTCTAATTTCTCTTACTCAACTCTACAAACTATTTAAATTCATACACTTAATGCAGTAATTAGCAAACACTGTGCCAAATTAGTCATTAGTTTTATTAATTATATAAAGAGTAATTTGGAATTTGCTAAACACCAGAAGTAATTGTAATGAGTAAGGGAGATAAAGAGGATAATAGATTCCTATTTCCTCAGGAAAGACACCTCAAAAATTGCTAAACCAGATTCTTTTCTTCGGTTGAGAATGACTGCATAAATTTGAATGCTTCGCATTCACTCATTCAAGGATGAATGAGCTACTAAATTCTCTTCTTTCAAGTCACTGCCTTCGAGTGGAGTGGTAAGAGGATATCAACAATAAAGTAAAGATTACCACCCCGACTGAATAAGAATTCAGTCACCCCTCCTTACAGAAGGAGGGGAAGTAAATATTGTAAAATCATTTAGTTAAGAGATAAATAATTCTTTTCTTTCAAGTCCCTCCCTTCAAGGGGAGGGGTTATAGGGGGCGCCATTTCTAAACTTAGATGCCGCATCAAGTACGGCATGACACATAGTAAAAACATAAAAAAAAGACGCACATTTCTGTGCGTCTCTCTTATAGATTATCTTTTCAAAAAGAATCTCTTTTTAATTCTCAATCAATTTGATTTCTTCGGGAGCATCAATCACTGCTGTAAGAGTGCTATCCACGATTTCTTCCTTCTTAAGATTTGATCTTACACTTTTGAATGTAAGGATTTTGCCGTCTTCAGCCAAATCAGCTTCAACATCAGAGAATGGAAGAATTTCCATCTTGATAATTGATTCAGCCAATTCATCTTCAACGTATTTTTGCAAAGCTCTTCTTAATGGGCGAGCTCCGTATTTGTCGTCAAATCCTTTTTCAACTAAAAAATCTTTTGCCTTTTCAGTTAAACTGATTGAAATATTATTTGTCTTCAATCTTTCAGTTAAATTCTTTAATTGAATATCAATGATTGAATGAATATGTTCTTTCTGCAATTTATGGAATATAATGAAATCATCAATTCTATTGATAAATTCAGGATTGAACAATTTCTTGATTGATTCTTCAATAGTGTTTTTCACGTTTTCGTGATCAGTTTCAGGAGTATCAATCGAAAATCCGATTCTTCCACCAGCTTTTACGTCGCGTGTTCCAACATTTGAAGTCATTATAATTACAGTATTTTTGAAATCTACTTTTCTGCCAAGTCCATCAGTTAAAACGCCATCGTCAAATACTTGCAGCAATATATTGAATAAATCAGGATGAGCTTTTTCTACTTCATCAAGCAAAATAATTGAATAAGGTTTTCTTCTAACTTTTTCGGTTAACTGTCCACCTTCTTCGTATCCCACGTAACCTGGAGGAGCTCCAACCAAACGTGAAACAGAGAATTTTTCCATATATTCACTCATATCAATTCTGATAAGCGCGTCTTCTGAATCAAACATTACTCTGGCTAATGATTTTGCCAATTCTGTTTTACCAACGCCAGTAGGTCCTAAAAACATAAATGAACCAATTGGTCTTCTTGGGTCTTTAAGTCCAGCTCTAGCTCTTCTGATTGCTTTAGAAATGTGTGAAATGGCTTCGTCTTGCCCAATGATGTGAGCTTTTAAGCTTTCTTCCATATTTACCAATTTGGCTGTTTCGCCTTCAGCTACTTTATTAACTGGAATTCCAGTCATCATTGCAACTACATCAGCAATATCATCTTCTGTAACAGGGAAATATGTTTCGCTTGAGCGGTTGTCCCATTCGTCTTTAGCTGTTTCTAGCTCGTTCTGAAGTTTTTTCTCCAAATCTCTTAATCTTGCAGCTTCTTCAAAATTCTGATTTTTAACAACAGAGTTTTTTTGAACTTTAATTAAATCAATTTGTTCTTCAAGTTCAATAATTACTTTTGGAACATCAATATTTGCTAAATGTACTTTTGCTCCAGCTTCGTCCATTACGTCAATTGCCTTATCTGGGAAATTTCTATCTGTAATGTATCTATCTGCTAATCGAACGCAAGAATTAACAGCATCTAGTGAATATTTTACAAAATGATGATCTTCATATTTGTCTTTAATATTTTCCAAAATTTGCTTTGTTTCTTCCACAGTAGGTGGCTCAACCAAAACTTTTTGGAATCTTCTATCTAAAGCACCATCTTTTTCGATATATTTTCTGTATTCGTCTAAAGTTGTAGCGCCAATGCACTGAAGTTCGCCTCTTGAAAGAGCAGGTTTGAACATATTTGATGCATCTAATGAACCGGATGCTCCACCAGCTCCAACTAATGTATGAAGCTCGTCAATGAATAGAATTACATCTTTTGCTTTTTCTAATTCACCCATTAAAGCTTTCATTCTTTCTTCGAATTGACCGCGATATTTTGTTCCGGCAACTATTCCAGCTATATCGAGCGAAACCACTCTTTTGTCGTAAAGTGAGCGCGGTACTTTCTTCTCAACGATTCTCAAAGCAAGTCCTTCTACAATCGCAGTTTTACCAACACCTGGTTCGCCGATTAAAACAGGATTGTTTTTCTTTCTACGAGATAAAATTTGTGAAACTCTTTCGATTTCTTTTTGTCTTCCAATAACGGGATCGAGTTTATTTTCCATCGCCATTTTAGTTAAATCTCTTCCGAAATTATCTAAAACAGGAGTTTTAATTTTATCTTTAGTTTTTTCTTTTTCTTTAGCTGATGCAGTGGAAGTTGTAGATTTTGTTGATTTAAATGACCTATGACCGCTATAGAAGTTATCTAATTCTCTTCTTAAGTTATCGTAAGTCACGCTGAATTGCGATAAAATCTGGGAAGCAATATTTTCTTCATCCCTAAGCAGAGAAAGCATTAAATGCTCGGTTCCAACTACATCTGAACGATATAATTTAGACTCAAGAAAAGTTAATTTTAATACTTTTTCAGCTTGTTTTGTAAGTGGAAGATTGCCAATAGTAATAGTTGTATTGCTTGGTCTAACGCATTCTTCTATTGTAGTTTTGAGTTTTACTATGTCAACGCCAAGATTTTTAAGAATTTTAACAGCAACGCCTTCGCCTTCGCGAATTACACCAAGGAGAAGGTGTTCTGTTCCTATATAATCGTGTCCTAAACGGATCGCTTCTTCTTTGCTAAGCCTAATTACGTCATTTACCCTATTTGAAAAATGTTCGTCCATTTTGTCCTTAATATGTTATTATTTTACGTACTAAGCAAAATGACGGAATCTTAAAGAAATTATTTAAGACCGCATTTATCAAAAATATAATCTACTGATTTGATTATTCCTTCGTAACTGAACATCTGCAATATTTCTTCTTCAGTTATATGTTGCATCAATTCGGTATTAGTTAATAAATTGTCTAAAAATGGTGTGTGTTCTTCCCAAGTTTTCATCGCTGATTTCTGTACTAATACATAAGCTTCTTGTCTCTTGAGTCCTTTTTTAGCTAATTCTAATAATACTTTTTGGGAATAAATCAATCCATTAGTCAAATTGAGATTTTTTATCATATTGTCAGGATAAACCAAAAGATTTTCAACTAATTTCTTTGTTTTATTTAATAAATAATTCAATAAAATTGTTGAATCAGGGAAAATTACTCTTTCTACGCTTGAGTGAGATATATCTCTTTCGTGCCATAAAGCATTGTTTTCCATTGCTGCTAATGAGTTTGTTCTGATTAATCTTGCAAGACCACAAATTTGTTCTGAAACAATTGGGTTTCTCTTATGAGGCATTGCTGATGAACCTTTTTGTCCTTTGGAGAAGAATTCTTCTGCTTCTAAAACTTCAGTTTTTTGGAGGTGACGAACTTCAGTAGCAATTTTTTCAAGGAAAGTTCCAGCCATAGCAACTGAATGCAAAAATTGTGCGAAAGAATCTCTCTGGATAACTTGAGTAGTAACTGGTGCTTGTTTCAATCCAAGATGGTGGCAAACGTGTCTTTCAACATCAGGAGAAAGATGCTCAAATGTACCAACTGCGCCATTAATTTTACCATAACTAATCTCTTCAATAGAATATTCAAGTCTACTTATTGACCTTTTACATTCTTCGTACCATAAAGCAAGTTTAAGCCCAAAAGTAGTAGGCTCAGCGTGAATTCCGTGAGTTCTGCCTACGCAGAAGGTATATTTAAATTCCTGAGCTCTTTTAGCAATTATATCTTTGAGTTCATTTAAATCTTTTAAAAGGATTTCACCGGATTGCTTGCACTGTACAGCAAAGCAAGTATCTAAGATATCAGAACTGGTCATCCCCAAATGGATAAATCTAGATGGTTCGCCAACATATTCCTCAACATTTGTTAAAAATGCGATTACGTCGTGTTTAGTTGTTACTTCAATCTCTAAGATTTTATCAGTATTAAAGTCTGCTTTTTCTCTGATATATTGAGCAGTTTCCTTAGGTAAAAGTCCCAATTCAGCCTGTGCTTCAACTGCTAAAACTTCAATTTCAAGCCAGATTTTGAACTTATTATAATCTGTCCAGATTTCCGACATTTCGGGTAATGAATATCTTTGAATCATCTTTTTATTTCCTTGCTCTATCTAAAAATACAAAATTATAAAATTGCTATAATATGTAAGGTAAAATTATTTTTTTATCAAAAAAATCTACTAATATTTGCCATATACAAACCTACTTCGAGAACCGGAGTGATTTAAAGAGAAAGATCAATTTATTTCTTCTGCTTTTTCAATGAGTCTTTTGTTAAACCATTTCTTTTTAGGACTTTTTGGATTATTATTTGTCCCCAGGATTCAACATTTTTATTCGATTCGGTAACTATTTTTTGATAGTTCAAAGCTAATTTTTTGCCAACTGGAGTTTCATAAAAATTTATAAGTTCTTTCAGCTCTTCTTCATTGAAATATTTTTTTGCAACTGTAATATTCAAATCAATCAACATTTCTTTAGAATTTGTAAATTCAGTTACTAATTCATTTCTAACTGAATCAGCGATAGATGTTTGAATATCGCTTAGCATTTGTATTGGTAAGCTTTCGAACGATTTTTCCATCCCAGAAACTTTTATAAATTTTTTGTAAGTCTTTTTGTAATTATCAGCTTTTTCTTGGGAATACAAACTAATCGAAAGGCAAAAGATTATTAAAATTATTTTTTTCATTTTTTTCTCTTGATTTTTTTAAGGTTGGGTTGTCATTATGAACGAAGTGAAAGAATCGAATTCTCAATCACTCCGTTCATTTTGACGTATTTTTTTATTCGACAGCCATTAATTCGGCAACTTCTTCCGCTTTGGTCCAATGTTCAATTAATCCATCTTGAAGTAGTTCCAAAATTCCCAATTTTACTTTTTCAATATCTTGGGAATATCGATAAGCGAAATGCCAAACATCTATTGGAGCAAATGACATTTCAAGCAATAGCAACTGCGCAACTGTTAGTTTGTCTTTATTAATCAAACGATCTTTTAAACTCTCTAAAAGAAGGTCAGCTGTTTTATGAATTATATTTTTACTTGAAAAATAGAAATTATCATTTTCCAATAAATCGCAAATGTAATATCCTCTGTCTCTTATTAATAGCATTGGCAAGAAGACAGCTCCAACTGTGTAGGGGTCATCCTCAGATGTTTCCCATAGATCTTTCCAAACAGGATAATCTTTTTCTTTGAGCCACTCAAAAAAAGCAACTTCATATTTTGGCAAATAAATAAGTGTATCCTGATGGTAAATTTCAGCAAGATAAATAGCTTGTTCTGGAGTTAATTCGTCGAATATTTCGTCAATATTTACGTATCTCTCGCCAAGCTCCTTGCTCATATTGAAAAATTCCAAGAGTTTTTCGTTAGTCATTCTTTTGTCCGTTTTTCTTAAATTGCATAAATAATCCTAAACCGAGTATTGCCAATGTAATAAGGTTTGCAATCAAACTGACGGTTTTACCTGTTTCGAATTTTGCTGATTGGAATTTTAATTCAATTTTATGTTGTCCTTGAGGAACGATAATTGAACGGAAAGCAAAGTTTGTTTTATAAATAGGTGTTTCTTTGCCGTCAATAAATGCTTTCCAACCAACAGGATAGTAAATTTCTGAAATAAATAATAAATTATTTCCTGAAGCTTTTGCGTCAATTTTTAGATTTTCATTTTTCGAATCAGTAACTATAGCTTTTGCTGTTGAATCTGGTTTGTCAATTGAAGTTGGTAAATCTTGCTCTACAAAGGCTACTTCTTTTGGATTGAAATTGCCAGCTCTTAGATTTTCGAGGATTTCCATTTGTTTTGCTGTTTTTACTGAGCCAACAAAGAATGCAGCACCAAGATTATCTTTGTTTTCGTAAATGAGCTTTTGTTCTTTTTGATTACCAACACCTTGTGACCAAACTAAATTGTAATTCCCTTTAAGAGTATCTGTTGGATTTTCTCTTGATGAGACTAAATATTGCGGTGGAATTGGAGAAAGAACATATTTAACATTCATCATATTCCAAAGAATTGGATTAAGAACATAATTTGTAGAGCCTGATGCAAAGCCAAGATTTGCGTTGTCCATAATGTCCTGATAAACTCTAAGTTTTGCTGGATGATAACCATTTACGTTATTTACTAAATAATAAGCTGACATATTAGGAGAAGTTGACAAGTAATCGGCCACTCTAAAGTATGAATTATCTTTTTTAACTTGGTCGTAAACAGCTTGGTTTTCTTCGAAAGCACCTGTTTTCCAATTTTCCTGAGATACTTCCATTCTTCTGCCATCAACTGACCAAAGATCGAGTATTAATACTAATCCAACAACAGTAAAGAAGATTGTCTTGTTTAGTTTATTCTTAACAAAGAAATAAGCTGCAAAGGCTATTAATAATACATAAAAACCATTAAGCATAAAGTCGGTTGTAGCATTTGACCAAACAAATGCTTCAAAATCGCTTAATTGTTGTAATCCTTGTGCTAAAGAGCCATTTGTTGCAGCTGCATCTTTTAATCCTGATAAATAAGAATCTTTGAATCCCATTGTAAAAATTAATGCTACAGCTAAGAAACCGCCTGCTGAATAAAGTAGTGCATTTAAAGCTTTTTTAGATTTTTCGAATCCTTCTTCTTTCATCTTTAAAATAGAAGAAAGCCCATATCCTGCAAGAATTGGGAATGAGAAGTGCATTAATACCAATGACATACTTGGAGCACGGAATTTATTGAAATTCGGTACTAAATTAAAGAATAGGTCATAAAGTATTGGGAAATTCTTTCCAAATGAAAGAAATACACCAAATACACTTAAAACGAATAAAAATATTACAAAAGGATCTTTTCTATATTTGATTAAACCAAGAAATCCTAAGAATACAACAGCAATACCCATATATGGAGGTGAATCTTCGGATTCTTTTGTTCCCCAATAGGTGCTGATTAAAATTGGCTTGTCTGTTACAGCTGGATTTGAATATTGTCTGTGTCCATAGCCATAAAAACTTGGATTGAAAATTGTAATCATTTCTTTTGGTGAGTATGACCACATTGTAGCATATTGATAATCATTTCCTCCTGTTGCATCTTGTTTTTGATTAGCAGTTTTTGCTATTGGAGCAGAGCCACGAGTTGAGTAAGGTGTATATTCCAAAGTACTCAAATATTTATCAGCAGTCATAATGAATGCAATACCACCAGCTAAAGCTAATAATCCTGCAGCTCTTAATACATCTACGACTTTTTCTTTTTTGATTAATGCTGTGATTAATTCAGAAAGAAGATAAATGCCAAATGCACAAATTCCGTAAAACATCATCTGTACGTGACTTACTTCAAAGAAAACGCTCAATGTGATAATTAAAAAAGCAGTATTAAGAAATGAGAATTTTTCCCTTAATTTTTCAGTAAAAAGAATAATAAATGGAAACATTGCATAAGTTACAGGCTTTGTATTATGCCCAATCATCACCCAAGTGATAACCCAGGTTGAAAGCATTGCGGCAACGCCTGTGAAAAGTGCAATGAAATGCTCGTGCTTTTTGGCTCGCATTAATAAATAGAAGCCAATTCCGAGTAATGCATAGAAAAATGCAACACGGGCAACGTCGCTATTGAAAATATTTCCTGCGAAAACCGACATCTCGATAATTACAACTGGAAAGAAATCGAACATTCTTTCGCCTGATGCTAACATCGAAGCATAAGAGGGCATTCCGCTGAAAATATGAGGAATCCAAAGAGGAAATTCGCCAGTTTTATTGGCTTTTTCAACGAACTTTGTCATACTTGCTGATGCAACGTTATCAGAGGCATTGAAACCTTCGCCACTAATCGCTGGGAAAAGGAATGCAAAAATTACTAATACTATTGCAAGTATTAAAACAAGATCCAGATATTTAGCCAAAAAAGGAGATTTTATTCCTCCGGGCTTTTGGTTTGTAGTTGTTTTTGACATTTAATCACCA
>CAIWET010000124.1 GCA_903911805.1 uncultured Ignavibacteria bacterium
ATTTTATGAAAAAAGTAGTTTTAATATTATTCATAGCTTTAATTTCATTTAGCAATGCGCAAGATAAAAAAGGTTGTGAAAAAATAGAGCCCAATTATTTAACTAGAATGCCGGGATATTTCATTTCCGAATGTAAGTTTAGCGAACATAATGAAAAAGAATTTATTTATTATGTTAACGGTAAAGCAATCAAAATTAAAAAAGCAGGAGCTTATAGAGAAATTTGGTATAGAAAAGATGCTAAAGAAACAAGAAAATATAGTAGTATGCAGATTTTCCAAAACTTCTCAAATGCTATTGAGAAAATTAATGGGAAAGTGCTTGCCGATAATAAAACTTTTATGACTGCAAGTATTGATGGTAAGGAAGTTTATATTCAGTTGCCAAGTATTACATCAGCTGATGTAGGCTCATTTAATGTCAATATAATTGAAGTTGCCCAAATGAAACAAGATATACAAGCAAATTTACAAGAAGCGATTGATAGAGATGGAAAGATTGCTTTATATGGTATTTTATTTGATGTAGGTAAATCAAATATTAAGCCTGAATCTACAGAATCATTAAATAATATTATAAATTATCTCAATTCTAATCCATCAGTTAATATTTTTGTTGTTGGTCATACAGACAATACAGGCAATTACAATGATAATATTACTTTATCTAAAGCTAGAGCTGAAAGCATCAAAAATTACTTAATTTCAAATGGAAAAATTGCCGAGAATAGAATTATCGCTGAAGGTGTAGGTTCATTGTGCCCAAAAACAACTAATTCAAGTGAAGATGGTAGAAAGCTGAACAGAAGAGTAGAAATTGTTAAGCAATAAATAAAATGAAAATACAAAAAATTATAATTATTGGATTTGTAATTGCTGTAATAGCTTTTACTTTTGTTATTTTTTTAATTTTTTCTAATGATAGTCAAGAATTTTACAAGTCTACTTATAAAGTATCTATAGCAGAGATTTTTGCAGTACGTGGAAGACCTAACCAACGTACTGCAAAACTAAGCAATGGATCTACAATTTCAATACCAAGTGATTTCATTCCAATTGTTCAAGTTGGTGATTCATTATTTAAAGAAAATAACACATATGAACTTATTTTAAAGTCTATACGTTTAAATAAAGTATTTCGATCAACAAAATAAATGAATACAGTATTTTTTATAAACCAAAATGATTTTCGTAAATGGCTCGAAGAAAATCATAAAACATCTTCTGAAATAATTGTTGGATATTTTAAAGTCGGAACTCCAAAATTTAATATGACTTGGTCAGAATCAGTTGATCAGGCTTTATGCTTTGGTTGGATTGATGGCATCAGAAAATCTATTGATAATGAGAGCTATTGTATTCGATTTACTCCTCGCAAAAAAAACAGCATTTGGAGCAAGGTAAACATCAACAAAGTTGAGAAATTAATAGAACAAGGAATTATGCAAGAAGAAGGACTTAAAGCATTTAGCTTCAGAAAAGATGAAAAATCAGCAATATATAGTTTTGAAAACAAAGCAGAAGAACTTTCTGAAGATTTTTTAGATATCTTCAAATTAAATTCATCTGCTTGGGATTATTTCGTATCTCAGTCACAATCTTATAAAAAAACAACTATTCATTGGATAAATAGTGCAAAGCAAAATTCTACTAAACTTTCGAGATTAGAAAAAGTAATTATTGCAAGCACACATTATAAGAGAGTTTGGTAAGAATAATTCAATATCTTTTGAAACTTAGTTAAGCGATATTTCGTCATAACTCAATTATTAACTATTAAGATAGAGTAAATTTATGAGTAAAATTTTTCAATTTGGCGAAAATGTGCCTGGTTACAGTATTCCAGTATTAAATGAACGTGAAATCCGAGCAGGTGCAGGTATATTTTTCGTATTAATGTTTGTTTCGATTCAACAAGCGGCTCTTCTAGCAAATTTCACATTATTGAAATATGCAATTATATATTTTCTAATCGATTTTAGTATCAGAGTATTTATTAACCCAAAATTTTCTCCAGTACTTATTTTGAGCAGATGGATTGTACGAAATCAAACACCTGAATATGTTGGAGCAAAGCAAAAGAAATTTGCTTGGGTAATTGGAATAATTCTTGCCTTAACTATGCTAGTACTTGCTGTAATTATGAATACAGTTAGTCCAATAACTGGATTGATTTGTTTTATTTGTTTAATATTCTTGTTTTTTGAATCAGCTTTTGGAATTTGCATTGGTTGTTATACTTATAAATGGATTTATAGAGAAAAAGCACAATATTGTCCAGGTGAAGTTTGTGATATCAAGGCTAGACACGAAATTCAAAAAACTAATTTTAAACAATGGCTTGTTGTTTTAGCATTCATTGGATTTATAGTAGCATCAACATTTATCTTCCACGATAATTTCAAACAGAAACCAACTTTATTATTTGGTGGTGGTGAATTCAAAACTGAACAAACAAAATAATTAAATGGATATTAATTCTAATAAGCAGAAAATGCAAAATGTCAATTTTAAATCAATTGACGAATTTTTAGAATTTTTACCTGAAGATGAATTAAAAATTGTTGAAATATTTAGGGATATTGTTTTTAATAATATCCCTGATGTTGTTGAAAAGCTAGCATTTAATGTACCTTTTTATAAACGCAACTCAAATATTTGTTTTATTTGGCCAGCTTCTGTTCTTTGGGGAAAGAAAAAAACTTACGATGGTGTTCGTTTTGGATTTTCGAATGGGTATTTATTAAATGATCCTGATGGTTTCCTGGACAAAGGTAATCGAAAAAATGTTTACTGGAAAGATTTTAAAAGCATTAATGAAATTGATATTTCGTTAATAAAATCATTATTATTCGATGCTATTATTATAGATTCTGAATTAGCAAACCGAAATAAAATCAAGAAAAACTACTACTATTAACTTAATAAATTTCAATTTTATCCCAACTTAATGTGATACAAAAATTATTAAAGCTGTGTTTTATAATTTTTGTTATTCATTTTCGTTAGTTTCTGCTAATTGTATTAAAATAGTTGTAAAAACTATTTATTTATGAATTTTATCAGAAAATAATGATTAAAACTGAAAATAGATTTCAAGATAAATATACAATTATTTCCTTTATTATCTCTATTATATTCCTAATCCCGATTCTTTATTATCCCATTTCTTGCGATTTATCGATTTATATTTCCGAAGGAAAGCTTATTGCAGATGGCGGAAAAATATATTCTGATTTAATAGATATCAAACCTCCAATGTTTTATTATTTTTATTCATTAATTTATAATTTGACTGGATTAAATGAATTTAATATTAGAATTTTTGACTTCATATGGCAGTTTTTTACATTATTTGCATTATATTTTTATGTTTTAAAAGTTTTCAAGGATAAATTTTCAGCTCAGATTTTGCTCCCAATTTATTCTATTTTGTATGTTTCAGTTGGATATATTGCTTCAATGCATACTGAGAGTTTTATCACTCTGTTTTTAATAAGAATCCTTCTTTTAGAGAACAAAGAAGATAGAAGAATATTAGATTTGACATTAGAAGCTCTAATTTTAGGACTTATAACATCAATGAAATTTACATTTGGAATTATTTATATTGCTGTAATTATAAATGATTTATTATTACTTAATGATAATTTCAAATCATTTGCAAAAAAGCATTTTACAATTATATCAATTTCTGGAATTGTAATTGCATTGAGTTTTTTGCCATTATTAGATAAGGAAATTTTTTCGGGATTTAAAAATGGTACTCAATATTTAAGCTTTTATAGTGCTCTGCCTCATCTTTCTCTCTCTACTTTAAAGATGTCACTCAAAACAATTTCTATTTTCTTTGGAGATAATTTTTCTTTGTTTTATACATTTAGTTTAGTAGTTGGACTTTATTCATTGGTTAAAAACTCATCTATAGAAATTGACAGAAAGAAATCTCTTATATTCATTTCTTTTTTAATGCTATTCTTTTCAGTTTTGATTGAAAGAAAACTTGCAGTTATGCATTTTGTAAGAATATTTGGTATTTCTTCAATCATAATAACATTCGGTATAAAGTATATTTTTGAATCTGGTATTTTCAAGAATTCCAATAGAAGATTAAAACCTTTTATTGCTATAATTATTTTGGGAACATTGTTATTTTCACCAATTCCAAGAGCCTTGAATCTTTTCCAACCAGTTTATTATTTTTATAAGTCAAATGAAAAATTCAATCAATTCTATTCTGATAATCTTAATATTCATTTGAGAACTAATTTTATTCAAATTGCAGAATTCATTAATTCCAAAACTACAAGCAAGGATTCTGTAATTGTTATTTCAACCGGTGGAAATGTGATAAATTATTTTTTAAAAGATTGCAGAAAATCCGCTTTTACTCAATCGTGCTTTTATCTTTCTGAAGTTAATATTCAAGATTGGAGTAAGAAAATTGAGTTAGAAATGCAATCAGCAAAATACTTAATAATTCAAGATAATGATATTCATCCTATGCTCACTGGCAATGATTTTTCGAGTTTGGAAAACATTAAGAGCAAGCCTAATTTGAATTATATATTACAAAATAGATTCACTTTAGATACATTAATGAAACCTTTTCATATTTATAGGTGTATTATTAAATAATTGTGAATTACTAATTGTAAATAATTCCAAATTTTAATCGTTTCTATATTTTTATAACTAATTACGAGCTTTAAATGATCAAAAAAATGCAGATATTGTTTTTCATTATTTGCCTTGCTTCGATAAATGTATTATCAGCAAATGACGATAAAGAAATTATCAAGGCATCAAAAGAAGAACTAAATAGAGTCTTTACTGAGCTAAAAAAACAATCAAAACCTGCCTATTTTATTTCATATAATATAGTCAAAACTAAGAATTCATCACTTTCAGCTTCTTATGGAAATCTCGAGACAAAATCTGAAAGAGAAAACCGTACTGTTGATATTGATTTAAGAGTTGGCGATAGTTACTTCGACAACACTCATCAAATCAGAGGAAGTGCAATGAATTTTTCATTTGACAAGAGCTCATTTGAATTACCATTAGAGTCTGATCCAGAAGCATATAAAAATACTTTGTGGTATTTAAGTAATGCTAGTTATAAAGGAGCAATTGAAAAATTAGAAAAAGCTATTACAAATAAAAAAGTGAAAGCTGCCGAAGAGGATTCTTCTGCTGATTTCTCTTTAGAACCAGTTGAAAAATATTACGAAGAACCATCACAGATAATTTTTGATTTGAATAACTGGGAAAAAACTATTAAAAATGTATCTGCAGTATTCAACGAAGATAAAACTATTTTTGACTGCAAAGTTTTTATTTCTGCTGATGAAAATAGAAAGATAATAATAAATACTGAAGGAACAGAAATTGCAATGAATGAAAACTATTTCAGAGTTTTTATTTCTGCAAAAACTAAAGCTGAAGATGGTATGTCATTGCCACTTTACAAAAGCTTTTTTGCTTTTACTCCGGAGAAACTTCCAACTGAGGAAGTTTTGATTGCAGCAGCAAAAGAAGTTTTGAAAAAATTGCAAATTCTTAGGAATTCTCAGATTTTACCAACTTATTCTGGACCAGCAATTTTATCTGGCGAAGCTTCTGGCGTATTCTTCCACGAAATTTTTGGTCATAGAGTTGAAGGTCATCGCCAAAAAGACCCCAATTCAAGTCAAACATTCAAAAATTATTTAAACAAAAAAGTTCTTCCTGATTTTATGGATGTATATTTTGATCCTACAATGAAATTGCACGACAATAGAGAAATTTCAGGCTATTATTTATATGATGACCAAGGGGTTAAAAGCCAAAGAGTAACATCCGTAAAAGACGGTGTTTTCAAAGACTTTTTAATGAGTAGATCACCAATTGAGAATTTTTCAAAGTCTAATGGTCACGGCAGAAAACAAAATGGTTATGCTGTTGTTTCTAGACAGTCTAATTTGATTGTTCAAACTCAAAAATCAGAATCATCAGATGAATTAAGAACACAATTAATTGAAGAATGTAAAAAGCAAAATTTAGAATATGGATTGCTTTTCGAAACTGTTCAAGGTGGATTTACATTCACTGGTAGATCTATCCCTAATTCATTTAATGTTAATCCATTAACTGTTTATAAAATTTATGTTGATGGAAAACCAGACGAATTAGTAAGAGGTGTTGATTTGATTGGAACACCATTAACTACATTTTCAAATATTATTGCTGCCGATAACAAAATTGGTATATTTAATGGAATTTGTGGTGCAGAATCTGGTGGAGTCCCGGTTTCAGCAAGCTCACCAGCATTATTAGTTTCAAAAATTGAA
>CAIWET010000125.1 GCA_903911805.1 uncultured Ignavibacteria bacterium
ATACTGGATTTGTAAAATCATTAATTTATTGGGATACTTCAATTGATATTGATAAAGCAAAAATTACAATCACAAATGTAACTGGCGAAATTATTAATACCGATCACAAATTATCAATAGAAAAGAATAATAATTTTAATGGTAATTTAATCTGGGATTGCAGAAATATGCCATCAGGAGCATATTTCATAAAAATCGAGCACGGCAGCGCTTCAGTCACTTTGAAGGTGATGGTGGATTAAGCAGAAAATATTATCCCGCGAAACTGTTAAACGCGATTCTTCGCTTTGCTTGAGAATGACGGCAAAAAATTTGAATGCTTTGCATTCACTCATTCAGGGATGAATGAGCTACTATTTTTAATTCTTCAAGTCCCTCTCCTTAGGAGAGGGACTTAGGGAGATGTCAATTTACTCCTACTTTGATGCTTTTAATTCGCTCATTGTAAAGAGTGGAATTAATTCAATTCCGTGATTTA
The DNA here is from genome assembly GCA_903911805.1 of uncultured Ignavibacteria bacterium. GTDB lineage: Bacteria > Bacteroidota > Ignavibacteria > Kapaibacteriales > UBA2268 > CAIWET01. The sequence continues at coordinate 479 of CAIWET010000125.1, forward strand.
ATAAAGCTTCTTTTCCACCTTGTTCGCGGTCAATTACGCAAATTGCCTGAGTTATAATTGCTCCAGCTTCACGTAATTCTGCAATACTTTTTATTATTTGTCCACCGCTTGTTACTACGTCTTCAACGATTAATAGTTTTTTACCAGAAATATTTGGACCTTCTGCAAACTTGCATGTTCCGTAATCTTTTGCTGTTTTTCTAACTAATATCTGAATCTTATCAGTTAATAATGAAATTGATGTTGCAATTGGAATTCCACCCATCTCTAATCCAGCCAAAATATCAAATCCTTCGGGTAAGATATTTAAAAAGTGCTTTCCTATTTGATTTAATATCGATGGAATTGATTCAAACTGATATTTATCGAAATATTCGTTACTTGTGATGCCAGATCTTAATTTAAATTCGCCTGTAATATAGGCTGCATCATAAATTGCTTTTGCTAATTCTTGTCTTGTCATATTGTTTTTTACTTTTTTTATTAATGTTATTCTTTATAAATCTGCAAAAATATAGAGTGCTGCAGCTAGAGCTGCAATACATTTATTCATATCTTTTGTTTTTACTTTTTCAGGTGTATCAGTTGCCGAATGATGATACCAGAAGTACTTGCCCTCATCGTTTGTGCTAATGCTTCCACCTGGAACGCCATCATTCATTAATGGGCTAATGTCCACTCCTCCACCACCTTTTTTAACAACTACTTGTTGTTCAATTTTTTTGAGTAGTGGTTCCATATTTTTTAAAATATTAATTAAACTATCACTTACATTAAAATTCATTGCACTAGGAGGAAAAACTCCTCCGTCCATTTCGTAAGCCAATACGTGTTTTTCATTTTTATGCCTTAATGCATAATCTTTTCCGCCACGTAAACCATTTTCTTCATTTACCCAAAAAACGCATCTTATCGTTCTTTTTGGTTTAAATCCAAGTACTTTTAATATTCTTAATGCTTCAAAATTGCAAATCACTCCACCACCATCGTCGTGAGCGCCACTTGATGCATCCCAACAATCGATATGACCACCCATTGCTATTATTTCATCAGGTTTTTCTGAACCTTTAATTTCGCCCATTAAATTATAGGAAGTTGTGTCTGCAAGTGTTTCGCATCCCATCATTAATTTTACGATTGGATTTTGTCCTCTTTTTGTCATTCTTAATAGTAATTCAGCATCTTCTTCAGTTATTGAAGCTGCAGGAACTTTATTGATTGAATCATTGTAATACATAACGCCAGTGTGAGGATTATTCATACTCAAAGGAGTTACAGGTCTGATTAAACAGGCTAATCCACCAGCTTGTGCTACTTTTATAGCGCCTTGTGTTCTGAATTGAACTGCTTGACCATAATTCTGGAATACAAAATTGAAAACAACAATTTTGCCTTTTGCTTTTGCTTTGTTATTTGACAATTCTTCGAAACTGTTAAAAACAACTACTGGTGCAGTAATTCCACCTTTTGGTGTTCCGATTGATCCACCAAGAGCCAATACGTTCATTTTTTGTTTTCTTGGGCTCATTAGCCAGCATTCTTCTTCATTTCTAACCCAATGAGGAACTAAAACATCTTCCATCTTTACGTTTTCGAATCCTTCTTTCTTCATTTCATCATAAGCCCAAGAAATAGCTTCATTGAGTGATTTTGAGCCACTTAATCGATGGCCGTAAGTATCGCACATATATGCTAGGCGATCCCAACCTGTTGAATCATTATCCAATTTTGCCAATATCTTTTCAACTAAATCATTATATTTTTTATTGAAATAGTTGGTATCTTGTGTTTGAGAAATGAGAGTGAAACTCATAAGGAGCATCAAAATGAAGTACTTTTTTAACATATATATTCCAATTTTAAATATTTATCAAAAATTAACAATTCCTAAATGCAAATTTAGTTAAAAT
>CAIWET010000126.1 GCA_903911805.1 uncultured Ignavibacteria bacterium
GTAAATACCTGCCGAAAGTTTCATATTATTTTCTAAATTCTTAATAAATGTTCCCATTTGGTCATAAATTGCAATATTTAAGTTGCTTTCTTCTGGTGAGCCTACATTTACTTTGATTATACTCATTGCCGGATTTGGATAAATTCCATCAATGAAATAATCATAAGGAATTTTGGTTGTATATAATTTAATACTACTGCTACATTTATCCTCACCTTTAAGAATGAGTGTGTCAGAATTCCCGACCAAGACAATATCTTTTAATAAACACTTGAAGAATAATTTCAAAGTATCTCTATTTGGTTCTTTTGTAACTTTTATTGGATAGAAACAAGCAGTTAAATCTTTTGTTTCTTTAGATTTAATTACAAATGGAAATTGAGATTGTGGCAATGAAAATTCTAAATTTTGTGCTAATTCTGCATTATCAAATGTTATATCGTAATTACCATAATTTGTCAATTTGAATTTTTTACAAATTAGATTTCCTAATTGATTGAATCCAAAATTATAATAATTCACATCACTTGTATCTTTATCCAATGAGTATGTAATCGTAAATCCTGGAATTGAATCTGAATAAAATGATTTATTTCCAATAGAATCAGTTACTACAATACTAAAATAAGCATCTTGCATTGGGTCAGGAATTTTTATATTAATAGTTGAGATTTTTGAATTAAAATCAGAAACTGTAATTTGACAATTTTGCTGACTTAAAATATTAATTTCCTCAATTCCGTAATCCCAAGTTAAGCTATCGGTAACAGTTATATTATAATTTGTTTTACAAGGGTCATTTAATGTAATAATTGCTGGTTTGTCCTTATCCATTATAAAATGTACTTCTAATGCGATAATTGATTTTGTATGACAATCATTCCAAATTGACAAAGTATCAAATAAAACTGTATCAACAGCTGAGGTAACAGTAAAATCAAAGTCCAATGACTGGGTTTTTCCAACAACAACAGGAAATCCATTAATGTTTGAAATATTATTATTAGAGGATTTCAAACCCTCAATTCTCTGTGGGAAGTTTCCATAATTAAGTAAACTAAAAGAGATTTGATTATTTTTATTTACTCTGAAGTATTTTTTAACATTAATAATTGAATCTTTGCCTACAACATCTTTAAAAGCCACTGTAAAGCCTGGGATATCAATATTAAAAGTACTCTTTAATTCTGATGAATCAATTGCAGTAATGGTAAATTTTCCATCATAATTTATATCAACTAATTCTGCATCAAATTTTATTAATGATGGATTATCTTGCTTTTGACCTAAATTTATTTTAACATTTTGTTCGCTACCATTAATAACCGTTACTTTATCTAAATGCGAATCAGAAAGCAATGAATCGTGGATAAATCCAGAAATTCTAAAACAAGTATCATTTTTTGTCATTTTAGGTTTTTCAAAATCTAATGGTTTAAAGCTCATACCGCCTACATATCCATAAGAATTTGCTGGTCCATAACCATAAACCAAGATACCAAAATTACCAGTACCAATAATTTCGTGTACTCCATCAGATACTAGAAAATTCCCATAAGAATATCCTGAAGTACCAATTTTAAAGAAATTATTCTGATTTAACGCTTTGCCATCCAATCGAATCCCTGATTTTGTTGCATCTGGAGTAATCACATTAACATATTGATAATTATATACTTTCTTATAAAACCCATTTGCACCTGCTTCATAAGATTGAACATTAATAAAACGATAAAAATTCAAAAACTGTTCTTTAGGTGGAATTACCATCATAAATGGGTCACTATTAGGATATCCTCCCTGATTATTAGTTCCATCTTCAGCTGTTTTTTTGAATTGGGCTACAAGAATTGATGTAGAAGCTTTTACTTCGTGTGGTCCCAATAATGCGCCTTCAATAAATTCACCCGAATTAATAATATCGACTAAAACACCATCTATATAGACTTCAGTATCATCAAAAGCAGCCATAATTCTATAAAGATCTGTTCCAGATGGCGCCATATCACTTAATTGAGCATAAGGGACAATATACGCATTTTTACCCCAAGTAGCTACACAAGGCATTTGTTCAATTAGCATATCTCTTGAAGAGGTTTTTCTTGGTGTTTCAACTGGTAATGAACTACGTTGATGCCCACTAAAAACAGCAATTGGCTTATCTGATTTAACGTCAGTTCCAGTTAGATCATTTCTTAAATTACTTTGGGTAATATCTGCCTGAACCAGATAAACATCACCTCTATTTAGCACTACTACTTGTGTATTTTTTCCGTTAATTCTTGTTGCACATTTAGGTTTAATAATTACTGTAGTTGAGTCTTCAGTTGCTACAATAGCAAATTGAGATGGTGTAGAACCTATGGCAATACTTCCTGGGAAATTATCATAATCACCATCACTATTATAGGACATAATAAAATAACTTCTACCAATAGCATCATAAGGTAAGACTAAAAAAGATTCACTCGTAGTATTTGCTTGATTGTGAGCATAAACAGTAATATCATCGTTGGATTCGACGTGAAAAGACTGAGGTGCAATTTTCTCGCATTGATAATCGCCATTACCAATCAAACCACTCATATTAAACCCTTCTAGTTCAAAATTTACATTACAAACCTTAAAGATATAAACTTGTCTTGGGTCAGTAATTGTAAAATTCTGCTCGTATTTCTTCTTATTTTTATCAAAATATGTTATTAATCCAGTAGTAGGAACTTCAGCAGAAATAAAAATATATAATGAATCACCAAATTTCAGCTTTAGGTCGGTAACATTTTTATTATTATGATAATTTGGTATATAAGTTAGCCAAAAGTCTTTACCTCTACTATCCGAATATTCAACAGCAGAAGAATTATCTGAACACATAAGAATAAATAAAATTACAATGAATATCTTAAAAAGTAATATGCTTATATTTGCATTTTGAATTTGAGCAAGAATAAATTTATTTTTTTTCATAACATTTTTTCAAATTTAAAAAA
>CAIWET010000127.1 GCA_903911805.1 uncultured Ignavibacteria bacterium
ATTGATATTATTTTATTTTTTTCTTGGAGGATGATTGTTTTTTTTGTAATTTGGTCGAGTTATATTTTATACTAGAATAAAAAGAAATGGTCTGATTATGAAAAAGGCCTCAATATCTGCGATTATACTACTTATACAGTTACTCTGCATAGGGTTGTGTTTTTGCATCAGATCATTAATCTATCTTTTTTCTTCAATCAAGAAATTAAATCTCTCTCAGGACTTTTTCATTATCTTTAAGAATCCTGCTATTGAATATATTGATTTTAATGTGGGTTCTAATCAGTATATTGATATCGACCGTGGTTATGGGACTTCGGTCGGTATCCGTTTTATCTCAAATTCAAAAATATAAGGAATTCGAGAGGTTTATATAGATATAATTAGTATTTTTTTTCTTATTTTACATTTTAGAGTAAATGATTTATTGCCAAACAGCACCAAATCAAGGAATTTATTATGAGAATCATATATAACGAAAAGTTTTCTAATACTGATTACGCCAACGATTCAGCTTCCGTTCCTGGTAGAATGGAATCTATTATAGATCATCTTAAAAATAATTCCAACTATATTATTACTACAACTGAACCTGCAGAATTAGAAGATATTGAACGTGTTCATAAAATTGAATATATAAATTCAATAAAAGAAAATCCAAAACTTTACGAAATGGCTTTGCTTTCATCTGGTGGAGCAATCAAAGCATCTCAAATTGCAATGAATTCTTCTGAAGCAACTTTTGCTTGTATCAGACCTCCTGGTCATCACGCTTATGTTGATATGGGCTGGGGATATTGTCATTTTTGCAATATGGCAGTTGCACTTAAAAAACTTAGGGCTGATGGAAGAATAAATACAGCTTTTGTTTTAGATTTTGATGCCCATACTGGAGACGGAACAATTAATTCTCTTGCCGATTGGAAAGAAGTAAAGATTTTAAATCCAATGGCAGAGAAGAACGAAGAATATATAACATTAATAGAAAATGTAATTAAAGACATTGAATACGTCGATATTATTGCTGTTTGTGCGGGTTTTGATAGTTATATAAAAGACTGTGGTGGCAAACTTACTACTTTCGATTTTTATCGAATTGGATATATTTTGAAACGCTTTGCAAAAAGGTTAGGTCATAATAGACGATTTGCAATTCTGGAGGGTGGATATTATTTGCCCGATTTAGGAAAAAATGTTTTGTCTTTTTGTCAGGGATTTGAATAATGAAGGGTTTAGTTATTAGTTTTATATCAAGAGAAGTACAATTATCAGAATATGATTGGGCTAATATTCTTTTTGATGATGTTTGTGTTGGAAAAGCAAGGTGCTTGATTGAAGATAATAAATTTACAATTTTTTCAATAAATGTTTATCCTGAATTTCAGGGTAAGGGTTATGGGAAAGCATTTGTAGATAGCATTATTCTAAGATTCGATACTATAATTGCCGATAAAGTGCGATTTACAGCTATTAAATTCTGGGAATCCGAGGGCTTTATTAAAGATGGTGAATCAGGAAACTGGATTTATCATAAGGTTTTACCGATTATTTAGTTAAATTAAAAACTATTTAATCAATGATTTGCACATTTCTTTATCTTTAGAAATTTGTTCTAAAAATGCAGAAAGATTGTTGAATTTTTGTTCATTTCTAATAAATTTATGAAACTCGATATTTAAATTTTCTCCATAAATCTCATCATTAAAATCAAAGAAATTTGTTTCAATTGTACGTTTAATGCCATCTGTGAATGTTGGCCTTAATCCAATATTACACATACCATAATATTTTTGACCTTTGATTATTGAAGAAACAAAATATACTCCATTTAATGGAATTAATTTTATAGAATTGTCTGGTTCAATATTTGCAGTTGGCAATCCGATTGTTCTGCCTCTTTTATCTCCTACAACCACTTCCCCACTTACTAAATATGAATAACCCAAAAGTTGAATTGCAACTTCTAAATCACCTGATGCAATTAATTTCCTGATACTTGTGGAAGAAATTTTATGTTCGTTATTTTCCAATTCCGAAACCATATCAACTTTGAAATCAAGCTCAAGAGAGAGATTATCTAATAAATTTTTATCTCCACCTCTATTTTTCCCAAAGAAATGGTCATATCCTATAAGAATATGAGAAAAGCCAATTTTATTGAATAGATATTCTTTAACAAAATCAACTGGTGATATTTCAGAAAATGATTTATCAAAAGGAATTACAAATATATTCTCGATTCCAAATTTATTTAGCAAATATAGACGTTCATCAATATTAGTCAAAAGTGTGAAATCTGGTTTTTTATTCAATACAATCTGTGGATGAGGGTCAATTGTAATCAGCAAAGGAGTAAGATTATTCTGCTCAGAATATTTTTTCAGGTCGTTAATAACGTGTTGGTGACCTAAATGAACGCCATCAAAAGTACCAACAGTTAAGATGTTGCTTTTGTTGAATTTAATTTCATCAATATTTTTATAAACGTTCATTATTCAAATAATTATTAATATCTTCAATTCTTACTGCATCTTCATACGAGTAATCACCGATTTTAGTTCTAATTAATTTACATAAATATCCACCAGTACCCAAATCTTTGCCCAAATCTCTTGCTAAAGCTCTGATATATGTTCCTTTGGAACAACTCACCAAAAGCTCAGCTTTGGGGCTCTCAAATGAAACTAGGTCAATTTTATCGATTTTCACTAAACTGGGTTTCAATTCAATTTCAATATCTTTTCTTGCTAATTGATAAAGGCGTTGACCGTTAACTTTTTTAGCAGAAAACATAGGAGGAATTTGCTCAATCTCTCCAATATATTTACCAATCGTTTTTTCTAAATCTTCTTTGGTAAAATTTACTTCTTTGATATTTTCTTCGTCAGCTTCGCTATCGTCAGTTTTAGTTGTAGCTCCAAATTTAACTCCGGCAAGATATTCTTTGCCTAAGTCCTGAAATTCATTAATTTTTTTGGTGAATTTCCCTAAGCAAACAATTAAAAGTCCGGAAGCAAGTGGATCGAGAGTTCCAGCGTGTCCGATTTTTTTAATTTTTGTTAAATTTCTGAGTTTTGCAACAACGTCAAAAGAAGTCCAGTTCAAATCTTTATTAATAAGAATAGTACCACCAACGCTTCTGGCTTGTTCTATCCATTCATCAAAATTTTGGAGATTATGCTTATTGAGAATCATCTTCTTTTTCTGTTTTAACAGGATAAGCTGCTTTGGCATTATCAATCAGCTTTTGGATGTGTTCCATTTGGTCGAAAGTATCATCAATAAAGAATCTTAATTCGGGAAGGAATCTTAGCTCTACTTCACCAGCAAGTCTATATCTTATTTCGCCTTTTTTCTTTTCTAATAGTTCAATAAATGCAGTTGGTGTCATTGATTTGCCACCATAAACACTTACGTAAACTTTAGCAATTGAAAGGTCTTTTGAAAGTCTAACTATTGTAACGCTTGCCAATCCTGCGCCGAATTCTTTTGCCAAATTCTGCACAGGATTAACTAAAGCACGTTTAACTACGCTACCAACTTTTTCAGTTCTTATAGACATTAATTATAAAGTCCTCTTAACTTCGGTAACTTTGAATACTTCGATAATATCGCCAATTTCATAATCATTAAAGTTGTTAAGCATAATACCGCATTCGTATCCAGCATCAACTTCTCTAACGTCATCTTTATTTCTCTTAAGCGAGTTCATATAACCTGTAAATATTGGGAGTCCATCTCTTAATACTCTGATTTTATCATTACGAGTAATTTTTCCAGATAAGATATAACATCCAGCAATATTTCCAAGTTTACTTACTTTGAATACTTTTCTAACTTCAATGTTTGCAATTACGTCTTCTTTCAAGTCTGGTGTTAATAAACCTTCAAGAGCTAATCTAACTTCATTGATACAGTCATAAATAATATTATAAATTCTCACGTCAACTGCTTCGCGCTCTGCTAATTTTCTAGCACTTCCGCTTGGAGTTACGTTAAATCCGATTACAACCGCTTTTGAAGCAACTGCAAGCATAATATCTGACTCATTAATATTACCAACGCCTTTATGAAGAATATTTACTCTTACTTCGCCAGTTGAGAGTTTCAACAATGAATCGCTCAATGCTTCTGAAGAACCACCTACGTCAGCTTTGATAACAAGGTTAAGATCTTTCATTCCGCCCTGTTTGATTTGAGCAGAAATATCGTCAAGTGTTACGTGTCCACTTGAACGGAAATCTTGTTCTCTTTTTCTCTGTTGACGAGCTGAAGCAATTGCTCTAGCTTCGTGTTCATTCTGGAATACGTGCAATACATCTCCAGCTTCAGGAAGTCCGTCAAAACCAATAAGTTTTACAGGTGTTGAAGGCAAAGCTTCGGTTAATCTTCTGTCGCGTTCGTCGAACATAGCTCTAACTCTACCGAAAATAGAACCGCAAACGAATACATCACCGATTTTCAAAGTACCATTTTGCACAATAATTGTAGATACTGCGCCAAGTCCTCTGTCCATATGTGCTTCGATTACTGTTGCTTTTGCTTCTCTGTCTGGATTAGCCTTCAAGTCGAGTAATTCAGCTTCAAGAACGATTTTTTCGAGTAATTTATCAACGTTGATATTCTTTTTAGCAGAAATTTCAACAGCCTGATTTTTACCACCCCATTCTTCAACAAGAATTCTATGGTCAGCTAATTGCTGTTTGATTCTGTCTGGATTTGCATCTGCTTTATCAATTTTATTGATTGCTACAACAATTGGTACATTCGCTGCTTGAGCGTGACTGATAGCTTCAATTGTCTGAGGCATTACGCTGTCGTCAGCGGAAACAACAAGTACAACAATATCAGTTACTTGAGCACCTCTAGCACGCATAGCTGTAAAAGCTTCGTGACCAGGAGTATCCAAGAATGTGATGAATTTACCACTTGAAAGCTCAACTCTATAAGCACCGATATGCTGAGTAATACCACCAGCTTCACCAGCAACTACGTTAGTATCACGAATTTTATCAAGTAATGAAGTCTTACCGTGATCTACGTGACCCATAATAGTAACAATTGGGAATCTTGGTTTCAAATCTTCATCTGCATCATCCGATTCTTCAATATCAATTGATGAACGTTCATCGTAAAATTCTACTTCAAATCCGTAATCGTCTGCAATTAGGATGATTGTATCTTTATCAAGTCTTTGATTAATAGAAACCATTAAACCAAGTTGCATACATTTTAAAATGATGTCACTTGCATTAACGCCCATAAAGCTTGCCAAGTCAGCAGTAGTAACAAACTCTGTTAACTGAACTACTTTCTGTGCATTCATTTCCTCTTCTTGGCGTAATTGCTCGCGCTCTGTACGTTCTTGACGTCTCTTCATTTTTACTTTAGCACGAGTTTGAATCACTGAGCTCTCGCCCATTCCGGCGAAGGTCTCTTTGATTGCTCTTTCTACGTCCTCATTGGTAATGGATTCTCTAATAGATTTTTTCTTTTTCTTATTCTTTTTATCAAATGGTACAGCTTTTTCTTTATTCACTAAAGGAACTGCTGGAGTATTTGGTTTAGTAATTTTACCTTTTTTCTTATCTTTAGCTTTGATAAGAGTTCTCTTGATTGGCTCTTCTTCTTCGCCAGCCTGAGTTTTTGCTTTAGTAATTGGTTGTTTTAATTTAAGACCTTTATCGCCTCTTAAATCAATTTTACCAACAATAGTCAAACCTTTCAATGGAGGTAATTCGCCAGTTTCATATTCGATTTCAATGATTTTCTTGCGTTTTTTCTTTTTCTTATGAGTCAAAGAATTTTCGCCTTCGCCATCAGTTTCTTCTTCGTTGGCGCTTTCAATATCTTTTTCAAGATCATCAATTGAAATATCACCATCTGCATTAATAAATCTGCTACGAATATCATCAACCACTGGAACGTCATCTGCAATAATTTCACCCAATTCAAGAGCTTTTTTAAGCATTTTAACGTTTTCATCCTCTTCTTTAGGAGGCTTAGGTTTCAATTTCTCTTGTCTCTTAGCTTCGATTTTAGCAAGTTCTGCAGCTTTTTTGTCAGCAATTTCTTGCTTAGCAGCCGCAATTTGAATTTGCTTTTGTCTTTCTAAATTAGAAGCGATGGTAGCATCAATATGCACCATCATATCATCAGGAAACTTAGTTTTCATTTTGGCGGGTTTGTTGTCGCCTCTTTTCTTAATGCTACTGTTGCTATTCTCCTGATGGAATTGCTTGTTGCCTTTGTTTCTATCTTTATTCAAATCAACTTTACCAAGAATTTTTAATTCTGATGATGCCTGTGGCTCAACTTCAACAATTGTTTCTACTTTCTCAATTATAATTGGAGTTTCCTGAATTTCGATAATTTCAGGAATAGGCTCAGCTTCAGAAATTAAAGGAATAGTCTCTTCGTAATGCTCATGCTCTAATGCAACAATATTTGGTTTAGGTTCTGAAGTTTTTCTGAGAAGTTTTTGTTTTTCAACTTTTTCTCTTACTTTTTCAGCAGCTTTTTTTTCTTTTTTAAACTTATCATAAACCAAATCAACCATTTCATCAGTCAGTAAAGCTGTCGGCTTGAAATCACTTTCAAAGCCTTTGGATTTAAGAAATTCTATAATCGCTTCCTTGCCAATATTGATATCGGAAGCAATTTTGAATAACCTTATTTTTTCTGATCCTGCCATATTTCTCTATTATATTAAATAATCTTTTATTCTTTGTAAAATGTCTAGATTTTCTTGCTCTTCAAATTCAGCTAAGATAATTTCTCTGAATTCAATTAAGAATGGTTTTGTCATTCCATCAACTTGGAGTAATTTTTCAACATCAAAGTCTAAGAATTCTCTTGCTGTTTCAATTTCTAATGCAGTAATTGCAGCATAAAGTTGTGGACCTAATTCTTGTTTAAATTCTGAAATTTCGATATCTTCTCCGCTTTCTTTAATTAGCGAGATAGAATATCCAGTCAATTTTGAAGCTAATCTTACGTTTTGTCCATTTTTACCTATTGCCAATGGCACTTGGTCATCAGGAACAATAACTGTTGAGCTCTTTGTTTCGTTATCAATAACGATATCTTTTACTTTTGCTGGAGATAAAGCTCTAGCAATGTAAAGTTTAATATCTTCTGTATATTCCACTAAATCAATGTTTTCATTATTCAATTCTCTTACGATTGAATGGATTCTAACGCCTTTCATTCCCACGCAAGCTCCAACTGGATCAACTCTTTCGTCGAATGATGCTACGGCAACTTTTGATCTTTCGCCTGGGTCTCTGGCGATTGCTTTAATCATAATAATGCCGTCATAGATTTCTGGAATTTCAATATCAAATAATTTTGAAAGGAATTCTTCAGAAGATCTTGAAAGAATAATGTCTGGCAAGCCAGATACACCATTTCTTTTCACTTCTTTGATAATCGCTTTCATTGTTTGATTTTTTCTAAATTTATATGGTTCGTTTGGAATTTGTTCTTCGCGTGGAAGTCTCATTTCAGTTTTGTTGTGAATTATAAGAATATCATTTTTTCTTACCTGATATACTTCACCAACAATAACTTCACCAACTTTAGAATGATATTCATTGAAAATGTTGTCTTTTTCAACGTCACGAATTCTCTGATTAAGATTTTGAGCAGCTAAAACAACTAATCTTCTTCCAAAGCTTTCAGCAATATTATCAAGTGTAATTTCTTCGATAAATTCATCGCCAACTGCATATTCGCCTTTGTCTGAATAAAGCTCAACTTCTTTCAATGTGATTTGTAAAGATGGATCTTCAACTTCGTCCACAACTTCGCGGATTAGATAGATCTCAATATCGCCTTTATCCATATTAACGATAATATCTGCATTGGATTCCTGGCCATATTTCTTCTTTACCATCATTCCAATTGTATCAACTAGAATTCCTTGTAAAAGATCTCTGTCTATATTCTTTTCTTTTGCCATTTCTGCAAATGCTTCGATTATCAGCTTTTTGTCAATCTTTTGTTTTGCTTTGCGTCTTGCCATCTTAATATTCGTTTTTTGTTAAAAAAATTAAATTATTACTAATTAAACATTTTATTCTAATAAAAAAAAGGGCTTGCAGCCCATTCCAATTACAAAATTAACTATTTTTTTGTTACTGTTAAAATTTTATTTTCATTTATTACAATTATTTATATGTTTTTTCAATTCTTTTTCGTAATATTGCAGAATGTATTAACATAATTATTGATTGATGAGATTTATTTTTAGTTTTATATTGATTGCATTGTTTGGAACTTCGCTTTTTTCGCAAAAAATCGTTGTTAGTGAATATTTCAATGCTACATCATATAATCAAGAATGGACTGAACTGGTAGTAATTGAAGATAATACTAGTGCCGTTGGCTTCACTCTCAGAGATAATTCTGCTTCTTCTAATCTTGCCGAATGGATGGGTGGAGTAAAATTTAAAGATGTTGCTCTTTGGCGCCACTTAAGAAGAGGAACAATCATTGTTATTAATCACAGAAATACAGGAAATACTGATGACAATGCTATCGATGGGTACATTGAACTAAATGCAGAAAATTCCACTTATTTCGACAAAGTAATATATTGCAATGGCTGCACTATTGGCAATTGGGCAGTTTCTGCTCTTAGTATTGCTCAATCTGGAGAAATTATGCAATTAAGAGACGCTTCTGACCAGGAAGTTCATACTCTTGCTCATATGACTGCTCCTCAAGGTAATTGGCTTTCACTTTCTGTTCCTAAAATATCCTCTAATTCTGCTGTTGCTACCGATGCAAGCATTAGGGTTGTTCCTGGAAGAAGTTTAACTGAATATAATGTTGGATTTGATAATGCAGGAATTTATACTGCAAGCTCTACTCAATTTACTAAAGGCAGACCTAATACATCAACTATTTTTCCATTAGAAAATTACAAATACTGGCATATTTTAAGAAAACCTGACTGGACTAGTCCAAAAGTAACAGCTACAATTTCAAGCAATGGCGTTGACTTAAGCTGGAATACAATGACTGACATTTATCCTGCTGACAATACTCAAGGGTATTTAATTCTTAAAATTCCTGCGATGGAAACAGATAATGCTGCCCGTCCTTCTGATGGTAGAGTTTATTCCAAAGGCGAAAAGCTTGGCTCTGCAATAGTTGTTGATAATGTGTTTAATTCAACAAGAACAACTTATTCTGATATATTTGATTTTCAATGTGGCGAATCTTATGTTTACCAAATTTTTGCATTTAGATATAATGCCGATAGATTAGGTGACGATGCAGTTGCTTTTTATCAAAAAGGAAGAATTTATAATTCTTCTGCTCAATTTTTAAGCGAGAATAATTTTGCTTTATCTAAAATTCTAGAAAAACCTTATCCAGTTATTCAATTGATGGCAATCAAATCTGGGAATCAAGTAAATTGCATCGGAAATAAAACAGTTTTATACTTCTATCCACCAAATGATACTCTGAAAATTGAATGGTTTAAAGATAATATTCTTTTGCCAGGACAAACTAAAGATACTTTGGTGGCAACTCAATCTGGCGATTATTCGGTTAAACTCACAAGTAAATTTAATTGCTCTAAGACTTCGAGTTCTCTTTATCTTCAATTTTTGCCAACTCCAATCGCAAAAATCGGAATAAATTATAAGAACATCACAAAAGACACTACGATAATTATTTGCAATGGCAATTCTCTAAAATTAACAGCCGAAGGTGGAGATTCTGTAATTTTCTTTAGAAATAACAAAGTTATTCAACAAAAAGGAAATGAATTTATTGCTAATGAGTCAGGCACTTACAAGGCTATTGCAATAAATCAAAAGCAATGTGCAGATACTTCTTTTTTAGTGTTTCTAAAGCTCTATAATATCTATTTCCAATTAAGCAAACAGAGAATTGACTTCATTTTAGCTAACAACGAATCTTCTAAGGATGATTCACTGCTAGTTAATAATTTATCATCAGATACATTGTTTTTGGACGATATTGTTTTGAATAATAAATTTGAAATATTATCTCCATCAAAGCCTTATATGGTTTTTCCAAACTCTTCTAAAACATTTGTTGTTAGATTCAAAACAACAACTGGAGGGCTATTTGAAGATGTACTTTATTTCAGAACTCATTGCGGAAAATCGGATTCTGTACTTTTAGTAGGCAATAAATCAGATACAAAATTAATTTCGTCTTTAGCTGCAATCACTTATCCAAACAAATTAATATGTAATAATTCATCAGTTGATACCACAATTAAATTGACGAATAATGGTGAATCGAAATTGAAGATTTATCAACCAAAAATTAATCTACCTTTCAAATTAATGAGTGTGGGATTCCCAATCGAAATTAACAAAGGTGAATCAATTAGTATCGACTTGAGATTTGACCCAACATTTTCAGGTGATTTTGCTGATAATCTTTCAATTCCATATTCTTCTGTAACTGACAAGGATACTATGAAAATTGCAGTAAATGGTAGTTTGATTTTGCCAAGGTTGAATATTGAAAATTCTTTGATTGATTTTGCAACTCTCAAAGGATGCAACGATTGGATTGACACCACAATTTCGATTTATAATCCAAATAATATTGATGTCAAAATTCAGAAAAATTCTATGGCTGATTTTGTGATAAAATCTTTGCCTATTACCTTAAAATCAAAAGAAATTACTGATATAAATTTATCATTTAAAATCTCTAATTCAGGAGCATTTGATAAAACTTTTTCGATTATTTCAGAGCCTTGCTCAGTCAACGACAGTATTAGAATTGTTGGGAATAAATCTGGGAACATATTCAGTTTTGATAAAGATACAATTGATTTTTCGGATATAATCATTAATTGTGGCGATTCCACTGAAACAGTAAAATTGAATTTAAATGTTATAGATTTGTCATCAAATCCAATGATTGTTTCTCATAAATTTAATAATAATTTAGATAATGTATTTTCAGTAAATTTGAATAAAGATTCAATATATTTAAAGCAAAATAACGAAATTTCTATTACTTTTTCTCCAAATAATGATCAGAATTATTTATCGGAATTATTACTATATTTAGAACCTTGCGGAGTTGAAAAGAGAATTATTCTGAAAGGCAATAGAAAAACTTTATCATTTAATTTTGATCAAAAGGAAATTGATTTTGGCAGAATTGCAATTCCAGCTAATGAGAAAAAGAACATTAGAATTACTAACAATGGCTCTACAAATTTAGTTTTCAGTGGAATTACAGGAATCAATTTGCCATTTTCAAGTAATATTACATTTCCTTTGGTTGTCGACATTAATGATAATAAGTTACTCGAGTTTGCTTATAATCAATCCAAAATTTCTAAGGACACTCAAACTGTATATTTAGAAATGACTGAGCCATGTAATTTGCTTTATCCTATTAAATTGAAAGCTGAAACTTACGATAAAGACATTGATACTAATACATATAAATTGACTTATAAAATTGGTACTGCTTCAGCAAATGTTGGAGATAATGTTGAAATTCCTGTATCAATTTTCACTTCCAATTTAAAAGATTTAAATAAATCTTCTTTGATTAGCATAAGTTCACTAATTTCATTTAATCCAACAATGCTATATCCAACTGATGTTTCTGTTGCACAATCATCTAAAGTGAATTATTCTAATTTTATTGAAGAATCTCCTGGCAAACTATTGATAGAAACTATTTTGAATCAAAATGAGTGTTTTAATGATGGTATAATTTATAATCTAAAATTTAAAGTTCTTTATGGGAATAGCGATTTTACTCCTATAACTTTAGATTCTTTTGACTTCAAATCAACAAAAATAGTTGTTTTAGATTCTACTCAAAATGGCTGGTTTAAAAAGATTTCTGGTGATACTTTCGATTTTGATTACATATTATCAGCAAAATTTATAAATTATAATCAACTATTGGATCAATTCAAGTTTGAAATATTTACACCAGTTAAAGATAAAATCAGCATTAAATTTTTCAATGTTTTAGGGCAAATGTCATATTTCAGTGAACAGGAAATTAATTCTGGAAAATCAGATTTGATCATTAACTCTTCAAACTTGCCTTATGGAGCATATTTTGTAGAAATAAGCAATGGCAAAAACAAATGTATTTTAAATATTACTGTGGTGAGATAATTGGGAACGAAGTTAAATATTGCCGCCATTATATTATGTAAAGATTCATCAGAAGCGATTTTGAATGCAATTATCTCTGCAAAGAGCATTTGCAAGCAAGTGATTGTTGTTGACACTGGTTCAACAGACAATACACCCCAAATTGCCACCAAAAACGGCTGTGAGTTGCATTTTTTTCAATGGTGCAATGATTTCTCCAAAGCACGCAATTATGCGCTTAAATTCGTTAGAACTGATTGGGTTTTAGTTCTTGATTCTGACGAAGCAATTAATATTGAATCCTATCTTGATTTTATCAAATCTACAAAGATAGCAGATAAAGTTGGTGGAATTAGAGTAAAAATCAAAAATCTCTTAGCTGACGACAAAACATCAACTGAGCATAGCTATACCAGAATATTCAGAGCTAATAAAAAAATAAAATTTAAAGGCAAAATTCACGAGCAAATAGCTGATTCCATTTTCGAATGTAATTTAGAAATAATTGATTCTGACATCTTGATCTATCATTGGGGTTATTCAATTAATAAGGAAGAGCGCGCAAATCGCAATCGTGAATTGCTCGAAGAAGAAATCAAAGAAAATGAGAATGATCCTTGGTTGAAATATCATTTAGCTGAAACAGAATTTTCAGCTGGAAATTCTGAAAAATCAAAATCAATTTTTGAAGAAATTTACAATTCTCAATTTTTAACTCAAGAGCAAAAAGAAACCTCCAAAATTAGACTTGGGCAAATTGCCTTAAAAGAAGAGAATTTTGAGAAAATTAATTATTATCTTGATTTCAAATCTAGTGATACGAATAAAGAGGGTTTTAGGCAATTTATAATTGCAATTTCTGAATTAATTCAGGGCAATTTTGAACGAACAAAAGATATTATTGATAAATTTATCGTACGTAATTCAAACTTAGTTCCAAAAGAACAATTAGCGAATATAGAAACCCTTTTAAAGAAAATGGAATCGAATTAGAATAAATCGACCACCACTCGCCCCACCCTAAATCCCTCCCCTTGAAGGGAGGGACTTGAAGAAAAAAAACTGAATGTCTTCTTAAATAAAAATTCCACTATCATTTTCCCCTCCTTCTGTAAGAAGGGGTGCATGAATTCTTATTCAGGCGGGGTGGTTATTTTTCTTGAACCAGAGGAATAACGACCACCACTCGCCCCACCCTAAATCCCTCCCCTTGAAGGGAGGGACTTGAAGAAAAAAAATTTGACGGATTATAATTAAATCAATCCCAACTTATGTTTTGCTGATAATTTTTCTAACATATCTTTTGTCATTGCATCCAAATCAAATGATGGAGCCCAACCCCATTCATTTCTTGCTGAAGAATCATCAATTGAGTGTGGCCAAGAATCAGCAATTTTTTGTCTGAAGTCAGGTGCATAATCAATTGTAAAGCTTGGAATATATTTTCTGATACTTTCTGCTAATTGTTTTGGAGTAAAGCTCATTGCTGCTACGTTGAAGTCAGAGTGATGATTTAGATTAGCAAAATCTGCTTCTGCCAAGTCTATAGTAGCTTTTAAACAGTCTGGCATATACATCATAGGAAGCATTGTTTCTTCGCTCAAGAAGCAACTATAACTGCCTGTTTTAATTGCAGAATAAAATATATCTACTGCGTAATCTGTTGTTCCTCCGCCTGGAAGAGTTTCAGAAGAAATGATGCCAGGATATCTCAAGCCACGACAATCTAATCCGTATTTTTGTACGTAATAATCGCAAAGTAATTCACCAGCAACTTTTGTAATTCCATACATTGTTGAAGGTTTTAAAACAGAATCCTGAGGTGTTAAATCTTGAGGAACTCCAGCTCCCCAAACTGCCATTGAGCTAGGAATGATGATTCTATCTAATTTATGTTTTACTCCAATTTCGAGCATATTGATAGTACCCATCATATTTACATTCCAGCAAAGCTGAGGGTCTTTTTCGCCAACTGCCGAGAGAATTGCAGCAAGATGGAAAACAGTATCAACATCATAATTTATAATAATATGTTTTAGAGTATCGGGAATAGTTACATCTGCCCAATGGAATGGACCAGTTTCTTCAATTACTTTTGAGGCTTTGTGTCTAATGTCGGAAGCAATTACATTTTCATTGCCGTATTTTTTACGAAGAGCTAAAGTTAATTCAGTGCCTATTTGACCAAGAGCACCAGTGACAAGAATCTTTTTCATTTTATTTCCTTTTTTTCAAATAATCATTTTTTAAAAATGCAAATTAAGTTATAAATTTGAAATATTGAAATAAAAATAAAAAAAAATCCCCTTGAAGTTAGTCAAGGGGATTTGGATTAGATTAAAATCTTAATTATTTTGCAAGAATTAAAGATTTTGTTTCTTCGAATGGACCTGATTTCATACGATAGAAAAATGCGCCTGAGTTAAGTCCTAATTGATTAACGTCGAATGATAATTCATAAGCGCCTGGTTTTAAAGTTTGGTTAACCAAAGTTGCAACTTTATCGCCATTTGATGTGAATAATTCGATTGTAGTTTTGCATTCAAATCCAACAGAGTATTTGATTGATGTGTTGCCACTTACTGGATTTGGATTTACTTGTGATAAAGTAAATTCAGAACCTGATAATTTAACTAATCTAAGTGTATTTACGCAAACTGGATCAATTTTAATGCTTCCTGGATCGTTGTCAATATTAACATATGTTTTGTTTTGTAATTTAAATTCAACAGGAATAGGAATTAAGTTTAAGTCACTCAAGAATGTGTTGAATTTAACTTTCAATAATGGTAAGTTACTGCTTTTTAATGCAGATGGACCTGACATTTCGATTAACAAATGTTCTTTGTCAACGATTGTTGAATTAACAACAGTCCAACCGTTTGTCATTGTAGTATTATCATTGATAATAGTTACAACTTCATTATTAACTTCAGCTGGATAAACATCCTGAACATTAACTCTACTTGCATCTTTGAAATAAATCAAAGTTTTGAACTCAGTAATATTTGCTGCTTCCAAATTGTCTTTGTATTTAGCTTCTTTTGATGGATGAGTAGCATAATTCACACTAATTGTTACTGGCTCGCCTGGAAGTATTGATCCACCTGAATTTGGATAATCAGGAATTGAAACTAATGTCCACATTTCTTCGCCGATACCAACTAAAGTTGATGTTCTTTCTTCAAAGTCGTTTTTGTAAACGATTTTTGCAGAATATTTTTTAGAATCCATTGGTTTGAAAGTTACGTCAATGTATAAGACATCGCCTAAATCTAAAACGAATGGTACTTTTGGCTCAACTGATTTTTTGAATGAACCATTTTTAACATACCAAGTATTGATTATGAAGCTATTTGGATCAGTACCTTCTAATGAAGCTGTAATGTCTCTTGTAATTGTTATAGGAATTGAACCAATATTGCTTAAAGTTACCTGACCATCTTTAGTTGTTGTTTTAAAGATTGTCAAATAATCATAATCAGTTGGAATTAAGTCTGGTTTGTAAACTTTTACTAATAAGTCTCCTTTGTGGTTATCTACAGGATCTGTAGCGTCATCATCAGAAACTAAAGTAGCAGTGTTCACACCAACATCATTTGCAGTAAAGATAATAGGAACGTCGATTGAGCTAGCAATATCAATTTTAATTGGATATGGATTAGCTGTTAACCAAGTTGGGTCAATTACGAAGTTTGCTTTATGAGTTCCTTCAATTGATAATCCGTTAACTGTTAATGGCATTGCATAAACATTATTTAATACCATATTGTGTTTTACTTGACCATTTTCTGATTGTACTTTACCAATCAACATATCAGCCCAAGTTTTACCAATTACATTTACGTGAGGTAAAATACCTGTACCAACTAAGTCAGCTGAAATTGATAATGCTTTACCATTAAATTCACCTGTTAAAGTGATATGTGCTGAATAATCTTTTTCTGCTTTTGGTTTGAAGTAAACTGTTAATGGAAGCGCTGCTGCGTCACCAACAATTACTTGTGGTACTTCACTTTGGTTAAATGAAAATACTCCGTCTACATCATTTTCGATTTTAACATTTACATTGATAAGTTTTGTATTACCAATTGCACTTAAGTCAACAGAACCAATATAACCTAAAGTTGCGTCATATTTAAATCCATTGTCAACTGCATATTTTGTCCAGAATTTATCATCCATACGTTTTCTTTTCCAGTCGTAAGGAGTAATAACTGGTCCTACAGTCATTCCTTGGCCTTCCCAATCTGAATAAAGCTTAACTTTTGTTGTATTGCCTTCGAATAATGCAGTAGTCTTATGAGCTACACCTGGTACGTCAGCTTTGTAATAAACTTGGAATTCGTGAGTTTCACCTTTTAACAATGTTAATGGGAAGTTCAAGTTTTCAACTCTTGTAAAGTGAACTTTATCTGGCCAATCCATTTTATCTAAAATAACTGGAACTGCACCTTGATTGATAATTTCTACTGTTTTAACTCTTTCTACATTAACCGGAATTGTACCCCAGTTAGCATCACCAATCCAAACGATAGGTTCGCCTGTTTTGAATGATAATGTATCAATTTCTTTTTCATAGCAAGATAATTCTGCAATAACATAATCATAATATGAATCTGCAGCATCTTTAATTGCTGTTGCACTTACGTCAACTGTTCTGCTCATTCCAGCAGCAATTGTGCAAGGGAAATCTTTAGATTCAATAATGAATTCTTGTAAGTTTCTTTTTAATTTTAATTTATTAACTGTAACAGTTGTCTTTGTTGGATTTTTCAAAGTAAACTGTTTAGTAACTTTATCTCCCGGTTTTAAAAGACCGAAATCAACTTTTGAAGGTACTGCAATAATGTCTTCAGGAATATATTCCCAAGTTCTTGTTACTGTTTTACCGGATAAAGTCAATACAGTTACTGTACCTTTAGCATATTTATTTTTATCAATAACTGTTAAAGTAAAGTTAGCTTGTAAATCGCCAGATTTAAAATTAAGGTCTAAATCAAACAAATAATTTTCAGATTCTTCATCTTTAAAGATAACATTTAATAATCCAGCACAAAGTGAATCTTCTCTTAAATCTACAGTAAAGCCAGTTCCTGTTACGTCACCGCAAACTTGTTTGTCTAGCATATAAAGTGAATCTTCGCAGAAAGTTGCATAGTTAATACCAACTGGATAACCATAAGCGAAACCGTCTTTTGAATAATCCCAATGTCCATAAACATAACCAGCAACTCTTGCATCATCGTCTGCTTGAATAAAGTGATCACCACCTGAAATTTCAGCAACTAAATATAAGAAGTTTGTTCCTGGGATTGATCTAACTGCTGCGCCATATTTAGTTTTAATATAAGCACCATCAACTTTGATTTTTGGAAAATCAACGTCTGTAAATGTCAAATAGAAAGAATTTTCCATACCAGTAGGGCATTTGAAAGTTGCATAGCTGCACCATCTTTCTTGTGGAGCTAAAACAAGCATCATACCCTGACCATTACGTGATGGATTTTGAGGATTGTCGCCAACTTTGTCTGTTACTGGAGGTGGTACATTTGATAACCAAGATTTACCATATTGTCCAACAATAACTTTTTTATTTGATTTGTAATAAGCTGCATTTTCTTGTTCATAAATATCATAGTATTTACCTCTTTTCAAATTAGTGATAAGCTGTTTCAAACCTGAACCATCTTGTCTCATTTGATAAATATTAGTACCATCTTCAGTGGCAACGAAACGAATTAAGTCACCTCTTTGATATTCAACAACTGCAGAATAAGGTCTGTTTCTGTATCTAATTGGAGCAGAAACATATTCTTTTCCGAGTAATTCA
Source organism: uncultured Ignavibacteria bacterium (assembly GCA_903911805.1). GTDB lineage: Bacteria > Bacteroidota > Ignavibacteria > Kapaibacteriales > UBA2268 > CAIWET01. Next base: position 17,965 of record CAIWET010000127.1, read on the forward strand.
ACTGGCCACATCATTTCGATTAACATATTACG
>CAIWET010000128.1 GCA_903911805.1 uncultured Ignavibacteria bacterium
ATTTTTTGTTTTAGCATAATTACAAGCAAAATTAATCAATGCAGTTGCATAGCCTTTATTTCTTTTATTATTAACAATGGCAATACTTAATAATTCGAAACCATACATTATGCTTTCTTTAGTGACAATGAATCCACAAAATTCATTTTCAACATTGAAAATATGAAATTGTTTAATTCCCATAACATTTTCTGTGGAATTAACTAATTCTCTAAAAAACTCTCCACCGAAAGGAATACCTGTGAAGGATAACATTTTTAGATTTTGTTCTTGATTGTGCAATTCAAGAAATTTATCAATCAACTCTTCCCTATTTTCAATTTCATTATTGAATTCAACTATTTTCATATTACACTTTTAAAGTATCTTCATATAATTTTTCATAAATTGGAATTATTCTCTCTATATTAAATTCTTCTACAGCTGTTCTTCTGGCATTTGTTGATAAATATGAATATAAAGCTTCATCTTTGAGTATTTTCAACGCTGATTCTGCAAGTCCATCTATATCCTTCAAATCTGACATATAGCCATTATAACCATTTCTTACCAATTCAGGTATGCCTCCAATATTATAAGCGATTACAGGCACTCCACAGCTCATTGCTTCTAATGCTGAAAGACCAAAGCTTTCTTGTTCACTTGGTAAAATCATTAAGTCTGCAATTGAAAGCAATTCGACAATCGATTGCTGCTTTCCTAAAAATTTAACTTTGTCTTGAATACCCAATGAAATTACTAATTTTTCAGCTTCGCTCCTGTCTGGACCATCTCCAATCATTAATAATTTTACAGATACTTCATTCCTTATTTTATCAACTAAATGAATTATGTCAGTAACCCTCTTTACTGGTCTGAAATTTGAAACGTGAACTAATACTTTCTCACCACAAGAAGCTAATTGTTTCTTAAGAAATGGCAAATTCATTTTTTTATAAAATTCTGTATCAATAAAGTTAGGTATTACGTTGATTTTCTTTTTTGGATCAAAGTCTTCATAAGTTTTTTGAGCTAAATATTCAGAAACGGCAGTTACTGCGTCTGATTGGTCAATACTATATTTTACTAATGGTTGAAATGCTGGCTCAAGACCAACAAGAGTAATGTCAGTGCCATGAAGAGTCGTTATTAGTTTAGTATGATATTCATTTTTAACAACTTCTTTTGCTAGAAAACCACTGATTGCGTGCGGTATCGCATAATGAACGTGAATAATATCTAATTTTTCATATTTAATTACGTCAATTATTTTACTAGCAAGTGCTAGTGAATATAAATGAAATTCAAACAATGGATAATGAGGAAATTCAACAGCGTGAAAATAAAGGTTATCTTGAAAATGGTCAAATCTTTGTGGTTGGGCATAACTGATAAAGTGGACTTCATGTCCGGATTTTGCAAGTTGCATTCCGAGTTCAGTTGCTACAATTCCGCTACCACCATAAGTAGGATAACAAACCATTCCTATTTTCATTCTTTTTCCTTTTGATTAATATATTATGATTGAAAAGTCGATTAATAACGATATTTATTACACTTTGGCAAAACCTCATAGAGCTGAGATTAAGATTAAAGGCTCTAGTTTTATTGCAAGTGTTTGCAGTGTAAATACTAAGACAGATGCAATGCTTTTTCTGGATACTATTAGAAGTGAATTTTTTGATGCTACACACAATTGCTTTGCTTATCAAATTGGTCATAATGGTTTGGAATATCGTTTTTCAGACGATGGTGAGCCAAATGGGACTGCAGGTAAACCAATCCTATTTACTTTGAAGAAATACGATGTTAGTGATGTAATTTGCGTTGTAACAAGATACTTCGGTGGCACAAAATTAGGAGTTGGAGGTTTATCTAAAGCATATCAAGAATCCGCTGCAGCTGCATTAGCTGAATGTGAGAGAAAACCTATACATATAACTCAAAAGATTAATATTTACTGTACTTACGAAATTATTAATGTTATCAAAAGATTAATTTCTCAATACGCAGTATCATTCACTGAAACATACCAGGACACTATTGATATATCAGCTGAAGTTCATAAATCTAAAGCTGATGAGTTTATACAACAAATTATAACTTTAACTAATGGAAAAGCCACAGGAATAAAGGTTAAAGAATAATGTCAAATCAACTTAAAAGTATTTTTAACAGTTTTATGAAGAGCAAAGGTTGGTATGATGATGTGATTGCAATTCAAATCATGCCAGCACTGGAAAAGATATTAAAGAAAGATGTTTCAGATTTATTAATTATCAGAAGTGTTGATAATGGAAACTTAGTTATTCAAGTTTTGTCTTCTGTTTGGAAATTTGAGCTAATTCAACGAAAAAATCAAATTATGGAAGAATTAAATTTAGAAATTCAAGATTATAAAATTAAAAATATTCACTTTATGTAATTAAAAAGTTCCGATTTTAAGATAGAATCTTAAACTAAAATGATTCATTTCTGGTCGGTCTTTTACAAATTTAAAGGCAGGATTAATGCCATAAGCAAAAGTATTATTAATATTATTTTCAAAGTACAATTGAGGTTCAATTAACAAGAAATTCTCAAGATTATATTGATTAACAACATGATTCCAAGAATGATATCCACCACTTCCAAATAATATAGAAAAAGATAATCGTCTAGTTTCATTATAAAGCAAATACTTGCCAATAGCTAAACCACCATAATTTATTTTATATTCTGGTTTCTCATTTGCAAAATATTCTGAAATTGTTTGATTATCATCAGAGATGTAGGAATGGAATTCACCACCTAAAGAAATACTTTCTTTAATTGTCCAATCCCATTTAATACCTATGGTTGATGCTTGATTCTTCATCATCATAGTATTACCATAACTTAAATAAAATCCGGTAGTGTATTCTGATGCTTTACAATTAAGAAAAATCAAAATAAGCATTACCGGAAATATTTTCAGAAATCTCATTAATTAGCCTTTTTATTCGATGGTAGTATTATTTGAACTAAGTTCCCATCTTCTCCAAGAGTTTCAAGTGTCATAACTCCATTAATCATTCTTAAATTGGACATTGCAGTAGCAAAATTAAGAATTATATCATCAGAATCAAACTTCAATGAATCAATTAAATTACTCTTATATTGTTTAAATAGTTCAATTTTTTCAGCAACCAAAGGATTAGCAGAAGAAAGTAATTGGATTTCTGTTGCTCCTTCGTATGGATTTTCCTGAGAATTTATCAAAATTTCAGTTTTATCCATATCAACCGATAGAGCTTTATATAAATCAAAGAATACTTCAGCAATAAATAATTGATCACCAATTACCATTGCATTTCTACTTTCTTCGGATATTTCAATTTGAATATTGTCGCCTACACCTAATTCATTTAATTTTTTTATACTTTCGTCAATAAATTTATAAGTCTTTATTGAAGTCATATCGCCTGACAATTGATATTCTGAATACTGAGCTACTTCATCCATATCTGATATAAAGGAGAACAATTCTTCAGCTGAATCATTAGCCAAATCAACATAATTTAGCATTTCTTCTTCATTATCATAAGCTTTGCCACCTAATAATTGTAAATAACCAAGGGTACCTGTTAAGGAGTTTCTTAAATAATGGCTGAGTTTTCTAATAAAGAATGATTTAAATTCTGATGCTTCGCGAGTAAATTGCTCTGCAAGTAAAACTTGCTTACCTTTCAATTTAGTTTCCTCTTCAGCAACTTTTTCTAATGTTACATCTCTACCAATTAAATAAACAAGTTGATCAATTTTTGATACGGTGAAATTCCAATTAATCCATTTTATTGAATTATCAACTAAAACTCTTCCATCAAGCCTAATACTTTGATCTTCAATAGCATTTTCAAACATATTAAGAATTGAATGTAATTCTTTCTCATCATTCAATAGAGCTAAGATATTTTTCCCAATCATATCATTAGGACTAGCTCCAAAAACTTCTAATGACGCTGGATTGATAGACTTCCATTCACCAGTAAGAGTTAACACACCAATGATGTCTTTTGATGCTTCCACAATTCGTCTTTGACTTCTAGTAATTCTCTCAGCCAAATCGAGAGCCCTTGCTCTACTTGTAGTTACAGATAAAATAAATCCGAAGAACAAAACACTAGCGCCTATTGACAAAATAAAAGCTAATGTTGGTAAAAACATTTGAAATGAATTTCCAAAATCAGGAACAGTTTGTATTTTTATTGAATATTCTCTATCCGCAATTTTGAAAGGAACGATTGAAGTTTCTATAGGTTTATATTTATTATTATAAACATCCGCATTTTTAGAAGAAAAAATTATTTGATCATTACCAGATTCATCTTTATCAATTATTTCTATAGCAATTGTTTTATCAGAAGGCAATCCTTCTCCAAGAGCATCGCTAAATAATTTTTTTATATTAGTTTCTAATACAACTAATCCAGTAAAACTAGATTTTCTAGACGATTCAGTTTCAATATTAGCACCCTTTGTATAAATAGGAGCCATAATATACAATCCTAATGTATCCGGGGTTCTAATCATAAAATTTGGTGTAGCGATAAAGGTATTATTATCTCTTGCTTTTTCAATAGCAGATAAAGCAATTGGATTTGAACCCAAGTCTAAACCTCTTTTATGACCATTTCCATCATCTAAAACGATAAATTCAACAGGATAATAAACGTCTTTTTTGGCTTTTGGGAATACTTGGTAATCTAAGTGTCCCTGCCCCTTAGTGATAAATTCAAATTCACCTAATTGAGTATTTTTAACAAGTTTAACATTCATTATACTCAAAATTGACTTGTAAGTTTTAACAGGAACAGAACCATATAGAAAGAAATAATCTCTACTAACAACTGAAAGATTTTCGTAAAGAGTACTCATAGATTTCAATACTTGTAAATCTGCATTTTTAGCAGTTTCAAATCTTGTTATTACTGAAGTAACAGCTTTATCATATTCATTTTTATTATCAGATGTAACTTTATCTTGAAAAAAAGACTTAACAAAAAAGCTAAAGACAATCATTGCTATTAAAACTATATATGCAGGATATGTTTTAGAAAATTGGAATATTATACTTTTGGAAGAAGTAGTTTGTTTAAGAACCTCTTCATAACTATTATTATTTGCCATATTTTGTCTCTTATTATTTCATTTGATCAATAATATCATTAACTTCACTTACAAATGTAGATGTATTTATTGGCTTTGGTATATAGGAATTAAAACCTAATTCTAAATATTTTGCTCTATCGCTTGCGTGAGCAAAGCCAGTGATAGCAACAACAGGCATTGTTTCACCATAAATTTCTCTTATAGCCATTAAAACATCCTTACCACTTGTATCTGGTAACAGAATATCGGATAATACTATTACTGGTTGATTTTTTCTTAACCACTCAATAGCATCTAGTCCATATTCAAAATCAAATACAGTAAAACCTGATTTGGTCAGAAGCGTAGTAAATAATTTTCTAACGGGTTTGTTATCCTCGATAACACAAA
>CAIWET010000129.1 GCA_903911805.1 uncultured Ignavibacteria bacterium
AATAAATTGTTAATTGTCTATAATATGTCTTTAAGCATACATTATTTGAATTAGATTTGAATAATCAATGAGCAACTTAATTAAGTCAGTATCAGTCTGACAATTTTTATTTTTTTAGGATATATAATGAATATTTACGTAGGGAACTTACCCTTTAGCACCACCGAGGAAGAATTAAAGCAAATTTTCACCGAGTACGGTCCGGTGCTCTCAGCAAAAATTATCATCGACAGAGAAACTGGCAGATCAAAAGGATTTGCATTTGTTGAAATGAGCGATAATAACGCACAAAAAGCAATTAGTGAATTAGATGAAGCTGAGTTAAACGGCAAAAATATCACAGTGAATGAAGCAAAACCAAAGAAAGAAAACTTTGGAGGAAATTCTTCTTCTAGAGGTCGTGGCAGTTACGGCGGCGGCGGCGGCGGTAATAGAGGCGGCGGCGGCGGTCGTTGGTAATCAATAGATTGAATGATTTATTAAAAAAAGCTTGGTTTATCCAAGCTTTTTTATTTTATTTCAATCTTTTCTCCTAAAAATTTAGGCTCCTTTTCGATTAACAAATCTATAAATACCTTTAATCTTGCAAGTTTCTCTCTTACTTGTGTTTTAAATCCATTGTATAAATCAATATCTTCAGCATTATAACCTATAGCTTTTAGATTATTTGCTTGAGCTATATAAATTGCTCTTTGATTATGAAATTCTTGAGAGATTATAGTAAAATCTGTTTGACCTAATATTTTATTTAATCTGATTACTGAGTCATAAGTTCTAAATCCAGCGTAATCTAAAAAGATTTTATTCTCAGGAATACCTGATTTTATCAATTCATTTTTCATTTCCTGTGGTTCATTATAATTCTCTGTACTATTATCACCACTAATCACAATAAATTCAATCTTTTTGGCATTAAAAAGATTAATAACTGCAATTATTCTATTATTAAAATAGTTATTTGGATTTCCATTTTTAAGAAATTTTGAAGTTCCTAGCAATAAACCAACTCTATTTGCAGGAATTTTGTCTATTGAATTATAAACATAATCCTTGGTTGAATTATTTATTATATTATCTGAAACGAGGATAGCAATTAGAAATAAAGCTAATAATATTATTAAAGCCCAAATTAATTTAATTTTCGTTTTCAATTGATTAACTTATTTATTTAATTTCTTTTTAAAATAATCAAAAGTTAATTTTAATCCTTCTTTTCTATTCACTTTTGGGCTCCAGCCAAGAATTTCTGTTGCTCTTGTGATATCAGGTTGGCGAACTTTTGGATCATCTTCAGGTAAATCTTCAAAAATAATATCACACTTTGAACCAGCTAATTCATTTACTTCTTTTGCAAGCTCAAGCATTGTTAATTCATCAGGATTACCAATGTTTACAGGCATAATTTCATCAGAAAGTAGTAGTTTATAGATTCCATCCACCAAATCACTTACATAACAAACTGAACGAGTTTGAGAACCATCACCAAATACAGTTAAAGCCTCGCCATTTAATACCTGTGACATAAATGCTGGAATTGCTCTTCCGTCATTAACTCTCATTCTTGGACCGTATGTATTAAATATTCTTACAATTCTGGTTTCAACATTGTGATATCTATGATAAGCCATTGTCATTGCTTCAGCAAATCTTTTCGCTTCATCATATACTCCTCTAAATCCAACTGGATTTACATTTCCCCAATAATTTTCTTGTTGTGGATGAATTAATGGATCTCCATAAACTTCGCTAGTGGAAGCAATTAAAAATCTTGCGTTCTTTGCTTTTGCCAATCCAAGAGTTTTATGAGTTCCCAAAGAGCCAACTTTTAAAGTTTGAATTGGTAATTTCAAATAATCAATAGGTGAAGCTGGAGATGCAAAATGAAGGATATAATCAAGCTCACCTTCAACATATATATATTCAGTAACATCGTGTTCAACGAATTTAAATTGTTTATTTCCAATAAGATGGGCGATATTATCAGGACTTCCTGTAATGAAATTGTCCATACAAATCACATCGTGTCCTTCAGAAATAAATTTATCACATAAATGTGAACCTAAAAATCCTGCTCCGCCTGTTATTAATACTCTTGACA
>CAIWET010000130.1 GCA_903911805.1 uncultured Ignavibacteria bacterium
AAAAATCAAAAATAAGAAAATTTTACATTGGATAGCCATAATTGAATTATTTTTTGAAAGAATTGAGAAAAATCATATATTTATGATGTCAGCTGGAGTTGCTTTTAATATTATTTTATATTTAATGCCATTGTTTTTAGTGGCTGTTTATATTGTTAACCTAATTTTTGATGTTGGCACATTAAGTAATTCAATTGAAAACATTGTTTTGAATTTTTTGCCACCAACACCTTCAAATATTGAAACACTCAAAGGAATAATCCACGAAGTAAATTTCATTATGGACCATAGTTCATTGGCAGGATGGATTGGTATTATTACACTACTTTGGTTATCATCCACTTTGATTGGTTCATTCAGGGTTGCACTAAATAATATTTTCAATATTCATGCACCTCATATATTCTTAGTTTATCGAATCAGAGATATTATTCTTACAATTATAATGGCATTTCTATTGCTATTTTCAACATATATTTTTCCAATAATTTCAGTATTTCAAGATAAATTTACGAGTTATCTGCCACAATCTCTAACTTGGCTGTTTTCTACAACTATGTTAACAATTATAACATTATCAACATATTTTATCCTATTCTATTTAATGTTTAAATTTATCCCAACAAAAAAAGTAGCAAGGAATATAAGATTAGTTGCAACATTATTGAGTATGGTATTAGTTGAATTATCTCGAAATTTCTTTGCTTGGTACATTAGCACAATTTCTTCCTATGGCAAGTTCTATGGGGCTTATGCGATATTAGCAATAGTTGCTTTATGGATATATTATTTGGTATTAGTGATTTTATTCTCTGCTGAAATTGGAAAATTAGCCTACGATTTGAAGAGAATACATAAATATGCTGAAGAATAAATCAATATTATTAGCAAATTATCTTTTTTTGTTATGGTAACTGTTTTCTAAAAAATGATTATTTTTGTTTTACTGGAAAAGTACATTTAAAAAATATGGAGAATTAATGAAACCGATACATAGTTTTGTAGTAACAGCAAAATTACCGGAAAACCTGGAAGTATTAAAAGAACTAGCATATAATTATTGGTGGTGTTGGAATTCTGATGCTAAAGAATTATTTTTAAGAATAAATAGAAAACTTTGGACTGAAGTTGACCACAATCCTATTCAATTAATAAATAAATTGTCACAAAATCAACTAAAAGAATTATCCGAACAACAAGATTTTACAAGCTTTTTAGAGCATATTCATAAAAAATTCCTTAATTATATGAATTCTAAAACTTGGTTTGAGAATAATCATAATGATAAAAAGACAATTGCTTATTTCTCTACAGAATATGGAATTAATGAAAGTTTCCCTAATTATTCAGGTGGACTTGGTGTTCTCTCCGGAGATCATTTAAAATCTTCATCTGACTTAGGTTTACCATTAATTGGTGTTGGATTGCTTTATCAACAAGGCTATTTCCGTCAAAAATTAACTCAACACGGTTGGCAAACTGAAATCTACAAATATAATGATTTCAATACAATGCCTATTTTACTTCAAAGAGATGAAAATGGCGTTCCATTAACTGTAGACGTTGATATTTTAGGTACAAAAGTATATGCATATATCTGGAAATGCCAAATTGGTAGAGTTCCTCTATATTTATTAGACACAAACATCCCTCATAATAAAATCAAAGAATTTGAAGATTTAACTGACCAACTTTATGGTGGTGACAGAGAAACAAGAATTCAGCAGGAAATATTATTAGGTATTGGTGGTATGAAAGCTCTTAAATTATTAGGAATATCCCCAGAAGTAATTCATATTAACGAAGGTCACGCTGCATTTGCTTTGATTGAAAGAACAATTCAGTATATGCAAAAATTCAATATCGATTTTCGTTCAGCCAAGCAAATCACCAAAAGTACATCTATATTTACAACTCATACTCCTGTTCCAGCAGGAAACGAAGTATTCAAACTTGATAGAATCAGAGAATATTTCAAGGATTATATCCATCAATTAGGGCTAAATATGGATCAATTCATTGAATTGGGACATATGGAACATTATAATCCAAATGAAGACTTCTCAATGACAGTTCTTGGACTTAAATTAACAACATTCCATAATGGAGTATCTAAACTTCATGGATTAGTTGCACGCAAAATGTGGCAAAAAATTTGGAGAGTATTCCCTGAAGAGGAAGTGCCAATTTCAGCTGTAACTAATGGTATACATACAATGACTTGGATTGCCCGTGAATTAGCAGATTTATTTGATGTTTATCTTTCACCAAGATGGCGTACAGAAACAGATAATCCTGAAGTTTGGTCAAAAGTTGATACAATTCCGAATGAAGAACTTTGGAGAGAAAAACAAAGAAGAAGAACAAGATTGATTTTGTTTGCTAGAGATTATCTCCAAGGCAAGCAAAAAGGATTTTCAACACCAGATCAAATTTCCAAAATAAACGAATATTTAGATCCTGATGCATTAACTATTGGATTTGCAAGAAGATTTGCGACATACAAAAGAGCATTACTTTTATTCAGAGATATGGATAGATTGAAAAGAATATTGCAAAATCCACAAAGACCAGTTCAGGTAATTATTGCTGGAAAGGCTCATCCACACGATACTCAAGGAAAAGAAGTAATTCAATCAATTATCCAAAGAGTAAGAGCTCACGGATTAGAAAAAAATGTAGTTTTCTTGGAAGATTACGATATGGTTATAGCAAGATTTATGGTCAAAGGTTGCGACGTATGGCTTAATAATCCAATTCGTCCATTAGAAGCATCTGGAACCAGCGGAATGAAAGCAGCAATCAATGGAACTCTTAATTTCAGTATTTTAGACGGTTGGTGGGATGAATCTTACAATGGTTTAAATGGTTTTTCAATCGGCAAAGGCGAAGAAAGCAATAATCTAGATGAATTAGAAATAATAGAATCGGGAGAGCTTTACGAAATGCTCGAAAAATCAGTTATTCCAATTTTCTATGATAGACAAACAATGAGCAAATTACCTGAAAGATGGGTAAATATGATGAAACAAAGCATCAAAACAATTGCTCCTGAGTTCTCAACTCAGAGAATGATAAAAGATTATACAGAGAAATTCTATATTCCTTGCATGAATCAATATAACAAATTAATTGAAAATAATGCACAAAAAGCAGTAGAATTCAATCATTGGGTTGACAAAATTAGAAGCAATTGGAACAATCTCAAAGTGATTAAAACAGATATAATTGATAATGGTGCTCCACACGTTGGCAAACCAATAAAAGTACATTCTGTAATTAATCTTGGAGGATTAACTCCAAATGATGTAAATGTTCAGGTTTATTATGGAATATTAAATCATAAAGATGAGATTGAAAATCCATCAAGTCAAGACTTGAAGTTTTTACGATTCGATGGCAATGATGCAATTTACGAAGGTGAATATATTTGTATGGATAATGGAAGTCAAGGATTTAATATTAGAATTCTGCCTTCTCACGAATTATTATCCAATCCAACACAATTATTCTTATGTAATTGGGCAGGATAATATATTTTGTCATACCTGCGAAAGCAGGGAACTACTAATGTGAAAGCGACCTAAACTTACCCCACCCTAAATCCCTCCCCTTGAAGGGAGGGAATTGAAGAAAGTGGAATTTATATCTTTGTAGAGACGCACTGATGTGCGTCTCATAATCAATACCGTCATTCTCCAACGAAGCGAAGAATCCCGATAATTTTTTCGTGAGGTCATGCCGCACTTGATGTGGCATTTACGTTTGAAAAAACGTCCTCGACAAACCCCACCCTAAATCCCTCCCCTTGAAGGGAGGGACTTGAAGAAGAATTAAAATTTTGTAGAGACAGGTCTGTGACCTGTCTTCTTTTTTTTTATTTTTTCGTGAGGTCATGCCGCACTTCGGTGCGGCATCTACGTTAAAAAAACGTCCTCGACTTACCCCACCCTAAATCCCTCTCCAAAGAAGAGGGACTTGAAGAAAAACAATAGTAGCTCAATCATCCCTGATTGAGTGAATGCGAAGCATTCAATTTATATCCCTAATTAAAAGCAATATATAATAAGATATACATTATCAAAAAAAATATATCTTGTTTTTATAATTTAATTTATTTAAGTTTGAAAAGTTACAATTAATTGAATTGAATAACATTATGAAAAAGTTTCTGCTTAATATCATAATTATTTTAATAGCAAGTGCAAGTCTCTTTTCTCAGGAATATGAAATTGCCTGGGAAAAGGATATTGGAGGCTCTTATGCCCAATTCTCTAAAGATGGAGAGTTTATTTATGTGGCTGGTGGAAATACTATCAGCAAATATCGTTCTTATGATGGTAATTTTGTTTCTACTTTTGATTATGGCTCAAATCAAGTTTTGACAATTACAAATAATTTCTATATTTCTCCATCTGGAAATTTTTTACTTACAATTGGAGCTTTAGGAAACCAAGATGGAAATTTATATATTTGGGATTTAAAAACTGAAAAAATTTATAAAATCATTAATGATGTTAAAGACGCTGAGATGAGTGTAGATGACACAAAATTGTATTATGTACCTTTCACAAAATCTCAAAGGAGTTCAATAATGACTCTGAATTTAATGACAAATAAACTCACTTCAAAGGTATTCAATGACATTTTTTCACTATTAAAAATATCCCACAATTGGAGCAAATTAGCAACAGCAAGTCATAGTAGTGAAACGGGTGGAAAATACTATCTAACTTTATGGGAGACAGAATCTTTCACAGAAATAAAGAGATTTGAATTGGAAGGGAATACAGCAATTACAACATTTTTAGAAATAAAATTTTCTTGGGATGATAAATTTGTAAGCATTCTTAGATCGACACCGAATGAAGCTACAATATTTGATACAGAAAAATTAAATTTAAATACAAAATCAAATTCATATAAAAATAATGATATAGCTTCTAATGGCTTTACTGGTAATAATAAAAATATTATATTTTATTATCCAAATTTCGATATAAATGAATATAATTTACTAATTATTGATAGGAACAACTTTAATATTTTACAGAATATAAATTTAATTACTATTCCAATAACTACGAGTTCTAATAATTTAATATTTACTGGAAAAGCATTACTAAAGCCAAAAACAGTAGGAGTTTCATTACCGATAGCTCAAACCATTTCAATATCAAATAATAAAGATTTAATAATTATTGATAATAAAACTGAGGTCAGTGAAAATGTAGACATTAAATTTTTTGATATGCAAGGGAAAGAATTGTTTAGAAATTCATTACTTATGAATTTTGGAACAAACAAGTTCAATGTTCCGAAATCGATTTTGAACGGTTCATATATTATTCAAATTGTTTCTAAGAATATAAATATTTCTCAAAAAATATTAATTCAGAGGTAAGATATTAAGAAGATATTAATTTTTGAATATTATATCAACTTTGAGTTATTAAAAATCCCTTCTCTTTAAGTCTCTCCCTTCAAGGGGAGGGATTTAGGGTGGGGTTAGTGGCGGACACTTGTTTCAAACGTAGATGCCGCATCAAGTGCGGCATGACATACAAATTAATTAAACCGATTCTTCGATTTGCTCATAATGACTGCATAAAAAAGAAGACAGGTCTTAGACCTGTCTCTACAAATAAATAAATTCAACTTTCATTAAGTCCCTCTTGAGGGGATTGATCTGAGATGAACTCTGTTTTTTTACTCGAATTTCTTTTTATAATCTAAATAGAAATCGCCTATGTAGTTAAAAGCTCTTTTTAAAACATCTTCTGTTGGTAAAATTACATATCTAAAATGACTTGTGCCTGGTTTTTGACCAAATCCACTTCCTGGAACCATAACAACTCCTGTTGCTTTGATTAATTCGCCAATGAAATGAGTATCATTTTTAACATCAATAGAAGCAAATGCATAAAATGCTCCTTGAGGTTTAACGAGATTAATACCATCAATTTTTTCAATGATTTCGCAAGTAATGTCCCTGCGTTTCATTAATGTTTTATTTAATTCGGTAATATGAGTTTGGTCACCGTCTAAAGCTGGTGAAATTGCCCATTGCATTGGATGACTTGCAGAAATTCTTGCTCTTAATAATTTATTAATTGCTTCGATATAATCTGCCAATATTTCTTGTCTGCCACTTACTATTCCCCAGCCGATTCTCCAGCCTGGAACTACGTAATTTTTGGATAATCCCGTAAAAGTAATAATTGAAGCTTCGTGGTTTAAAGATGCGATTGAAATATGTTTTTTGCCATCAAATATTAATTTATCATAAATTTCATCTGCAAAAATCACTAAATTGTGCTCTACAGCAATATCAATCAATTCTCTTAATATTTGTTCATCATAAATAACGCCTGTAGGATTATTTGGATTTATGATGATGATTGCTTTTGTTTTATCATTTATTTTTGCTTTAATATCTTCAATATCTGGAGCCCAATTATTGTTTTCGTCCAAATAATAAGGATTAGCTTGAAGCATAAGTTTGCTTTGAATTGCAGTATAAAGTGGATATCCAGGAGTAGGCATCAAGAAATTATCACCAGAGTCCAATAATGCATTTAAACAAAGTTCAATTGCTTCACTAGCTCCAGTTGTAACGAAAATATCTAAAACATTTTTAATTCCTTTTCTTTCTGCATCTCTTCCAATTGCATCTAATGCTTGACTAACGCCGGAGGAAGAAGCATAACCATTTTTATTATCTTTCATTGCTTTATATGTAGCTTCGATAATGTGGTCAGGAGTTTTGTGATCGTAAACGTTTGGATCACCAATATTTAAATATAATAATTCTTTTCCTTGCTTTGCAACTTCATTAGCAAGCACAATGATATCTCTGATTGCATAAGTAACGTTTTCTGTTCTTACTGCGGGTTTAATAATATTTAGTGGCATTTTTTACCTATTTTAATAATGATTTAATTCAAAATACAAAATTACTTACATAATTCAAGAGAGAAAAGAAAAAAGTTGTGAATTTTTATTTAATATTCAAAATGATTTTTGCTTCTTCCAAAACTTCAATCGGATAAATCGCTTTCATACAAGCAAAGTGCTTTTCTTTGCATTCTGATGTACCAATATGAGTACAAGGGCGACAGGCTAAAACTTCAATTTCAATAATTTTGTGTTTTACGTTATATGGAGTAAATCCAAAATCTTTAACTGTTGAGCCAAATATTGCAAGAATTGGGATTTGCCTTGCTGCAGCAATATGCATAATCCCAGAATCATTTGTAATTAATAAATCGCAAGTATCTAATATTTCTGCTGTTTCTAAAATGGAAGATTTCCCTGATTCATTGGCTGCATTGATTCCTGAATTATTTATTATTGATTGGCAGAGTTCATAATCTTCTTTGCCACCTAATAAAACAATTTCTGAATTAATCTCATAAAGTGATTGAAGTAATTGAGAAAAATATTCTGGCAACCATCTTTTTGTGAAATGCTTTGCTCCTGGTGCTATTGCTATTCTTTTCTTTGCTTTATGGCTTTCGTTGCCAGTGAGATAATTCCCCGATTCGCTATCTTCACCTATCCAAAGTTGAAGTTTCTCATTGTTTAATTGTCTATAATCTGGGATTAATTCTTTGCAAGTTTCTAAATAAATATCAGGAATTAATTCAATATTCTTATATAAATTCTTTTTATATTTTACCAATAAGATTTTATTTAATCTATTTTTTCTTACTTTGTAAATTTTTTTGCCTAAAAAGAACGAAAAAAATCTACTTCTATAGTTTTTATGCAAATCAATAACAACATCGTACT
>CAIWET010000131.1 GCA_903911805.1 uncultured Ignavibacteria bacterium
ATAATTGTTTCCCGTTGGAATCAATTCATAGTTTCAAAATTATTAGATGGTGCTTTGGATAGTTTAAAAAGACATAATTGTTCAGAAGAAAATATTACTGTTGTTTATTGCCCTGGTGCTTTTGAAATTCCAGTTTTAGCACAAAAATTAGCTCAAAGCAAACAATACGATTCAATTATTGCATTGGGTGCTGTGATTAGAGGCGCAACTCCACATTTTGATTTTATAGCAGCTGAAGTAACAAAAGGACTTGCCAATGTTTCGATTGATAATAATTTACCTATCATTATGGGCATATTAACAACAGATACTATTGAGCAGGCTATTGACAGAGCAGGTACAAAATCAGGCAATAAAGGATTCGAAGCAGCTTCATCTGCTATCGAAATGGTTTCACTTTTTAATCAGATATAATTATGTAAGATAATTTTACTAGTTGTTTTTACATAATTGGATATGAAATATGAAAAGAATTATCGTTTGTGTTCTTTTTGTTCTCTTTTTGGGAAAAATTGAATCATCTACTCAAGTAAGAATTGAAACTTGGAACTCAATTACTTCTATGAATAATGTCAATACATCGGATATTGACTCTCAAGGTAGAATTTGGGCAGGTTGCAATGGTGGTATATTTGTTTATAATCCCGCAGATAAAAGCTTCAAATCATTCAGAAATACAGAGGGATTGATCTCTCTTGATATTTCTGTAATTAGATTTGACAATACTCGTAAGCAAATGATAATTGGTACTTCAGATGGAGTAATTGAGATTATGGATGAAAATTTCAAAATCACTCATATAACCGATATTAAATCTGCAAGATTCCCAAATCCAATCATTAATGATATTATTATTTATAATAACTTTGCATTTATTGCTGGTGGTTTTGGAATTACTAAATTCGACCTTAATTCTAATGTTTTTTTAGAATCAATTTTTAGATTTGGCACATTCTCAGAAAATCTTCCTGCTCGAGATATTCATATTTATAATAATCAGCTTTGGGTTGCTACTGAGTCAGGAATTGGAAAAGTTAGTTTATTAAAAGAAATAACAAATCCTAATAATTGGGTAAATATAACATCAGTCAATGGACTAAAGGAAAATGATGTTTATAGTATTTCAGATTTGAATGATACAATTTATTATACAACAAAAGTCACTGTTGGAAAAATTAAAGATAGCGTAATTTCAACAATTAGAACTGGCGAATCCTGGGAAACATTTCAAAAATTGACCAAGTTTAATAATAAATTATATTATATCAATGGCTTTACTATCACTGAAATTAATGGACCTGGAATTGATTTCAAACAATTTGCTTTTATTAGTGGATTTAATTTTCTTACATCAAATAAAAGTCTTTTGGTTTATGTAAAAGAAAAAGGAATAGGCAATTTTGTTAATGATTCAATGACTTATATATATCCGAATACACCTGCTTCTAACTTGTTCCAAAGTATGAGTTTAGACCCATCTGGAAATTTGTGGACAGCAACTGATATTTCTCCACGTGGAAGAGGATTTGCTAAATATGATGGCACAAAATGGAATATTTTCAATGTAGATAATTATCCAGCAATTAAATCTAATGATTATTATATGGTTAATGCGATATCAGATACTAAAATTCTATTTAGCAATTGGGGAAAAGGTTTTATGGTACTCGATGGCTCTGAAGGAGCTTATAATTTTACAGTATATGATACAACAAATTCTCCATTTTTAGGGATTTCTGATAATAGAAGCTATGTAATTTCTGGTGGTGCAAAAATTGATAATAAAGGTACTTTATGGACAATTAATTATGGAGAAAATAGTACTGGTCCTCATTTAATAGCTCTCGATAAAAATAATAAATTCTATACTTTTGTAAATAATTCATTAAACAGAAGAAGATTCTTCAAATCATTAGCAATTGACTTTAATGGCACTAAATGGATTGGCTCCAGCAATGGCGATGGCTTGATGTATTATAACGACAATAACACTCTTGAAAATATTTCAGATGACAAAACAGGAATTTACAATACTTATAATTCTGGAATTTACGACGAAACTCAAAATTCAATTGTTGTTGATAATGATGGATATGTTTGGATTGGTACTGGCCTTGGATTAAATTGTATTATTAATCCTTCAGCGGTTTTATCAGGTCAGAATCCTATAATTCGTAAAATTACTGTTTTGGGAAATAGATTAATAAATACTATTCATATAGATGCATTAAATTATAAATGGATTGGTACAAATGAGGGCGTTTGGGTTTTAAATCCCGATGCAACAGAAGTTGTAACAAGTATCAACTCAACAAATTCTTATTTGCTTTCAGACGAAATTATGTCATTAACAAGCAACTTTTTAACTGGTGAAGTTTATATTGGTACCCGTAAAGGTTTGAATATAATAAAAACAACTCAAATCAAACCTGATGAAAATTATAATATAAAAGCATATCCACAGCCTTTTGTAATAGGCAAGGACAAAGAATTAGTAATTGAAGGCTTGGCAATTAATTCAGATGTAAGAATATTAACATTAGATGGAAATCTTGTTAGGAAAATGAATGCCGAGGGTAAAGTAATTGTTTGGGATGGATTAACAGATAGTGGCGTTTTGGCACCAAGCGGAATTTATCTTGTTTCAGCAACTTCAGTTACAACAG
>CAIWET010000132.1 GCA_903911805.1 uncultured Ignavibacteria bacterium
AATAATATTATATATCATATATGTTAAAAATCGAAGAATTACTACACGTTGCTAAAGAATCAGCCTTAATTGCTGGTAAAATTTTATTAGAGGGATATGGCACTTCTTTTAAAATTATGAATAAAGAAGGAAAGAATAATTTAGTTACTGAATATGACTTTAAGGCTGAAAAAGCAATAATTGAAAATATTAAGAAATATTATCCTGACCATATTTTTTTAGCTGAAGAATCAGGAAAAACTGGAACTAACACTGAAACAGTGAGATGGATTATTGACCCATTAGATGGAACTGTAAATTTTGCTCATTCAATGCCAATTTTTTCTGTTAGCATTGCTGCTGAATATCAAGGTGAAATACTTTGCGGAGTTATCTATCAACCAGTTTTAAATGAGTTATTTTATGCATCTAAAGGTAATGGCGCGTTTATGAATGACATTAAAATTAGTGTTTCTGAAAATCCTGATTTTGAAAGTGCTTTTTTAGTTACTGGTTTCCCTTACAATGTAAATACTAATCCTCATAATTGTATTGATCATTTTGTTAGTATTATCCAAAGAGGAATTCCGATAAGAAGATTGGGTTCAGCTGCAGTTGATATGGCATATGTTGCATGTGGAAGATTTGATGGTTTCTGGGAAATAAACTTAAATCCATGGGATGTTGCTGCAGGCATAATTATTGTAGAAGAAGCAGGTGGGAAAGTTACTCAATATGATTTAGAAAAATATAAAATATTCGACGATTCAATTTTAGTTACTAATGGGTTGATTCACAATATCATTTCAGTCGATTTAATGAACTCAAGCTGCAAAAGGTGTAATGATGACTAGTTTATATTTAATGTCTGGTGCTGGAAATTTATTTACTGTTATTGATAATAGAGAAATGAAATTATCAAGTGAACAATTGTCAAAGTTAGTACCTGAATTCTGTAAAAGATTCAAAAACACAGAATCCGAAGGATTGATGTCTTTAAATAATGATTCAATTGTAGATTTTAATATCGAATTTTTTAATCCTGATGGTTCTACTGGAATGATGTGTGGCAATGGTGGCAGGTGTGCGGTAAGATTTGCAAAATTTTTAGATGTAATTAATAAAACTGAATCTATTTGTTTTTCTATGGCTGGAAAGTATTACAACGCTGAAATTATAGGTTCTGATGTTAAACTTGAATTTGATAAACCCATATCTATCATTTCAGATTTAGAAATTGAAATAGATTCAGAAATTCTGGTTGGTGATTTTATCAATATTAATTCAGAGCATTTTTGCTTACATTTACAAGAATTTGAAAATAGAAAGTCTTTAAATAAATTTGCAAAGGCTTATGGTTCTAAAGTTAGATATCATAGTGCTTTTACCAATGGATCAAATGCCAATTTTTACTATATATTTGATAATGAAATTCATCTATCTACTTACGAAAGAGGTGTTGAAAAAATCACTGGTGCTTGTGGCACAGGTGCAATTTCAACTGCAATCTCAGCAGCAAGGAATGGATTGATTAATTTTCCAATAACAATTATTCCTCCTAGCAAGCAAAAATTGATAGTTGACATTAAAGGGCCTTTAGACAATATCGAGAAAATTTATTTGACTGGCAATGCTAAACTATCAGAAATTATTAATATTAGTATAAAGGAATTATATGAAGTATAAAGCTTTTATCAAAAGGTGTATTTTAATAATCATCATTCCATTGCTCTCATTTAGTTGCGAAGATGGGATTGATCCATCATTCTTTTTTTCACCACAGGATGATGTTTCATTAGGAAAACAATTGGATTCAACAATTTCTGTTAATCCAAATGAATATCCCATTTTGAATCATACATATACAAAAAACTATGTTCAAAACATAGTACATGAAATATTGAAATCTCCTGAAATAGAATTTAAAGATGTTTTCCCTTACAAAGTTACAATTATTAAAGATGATAAAACAATCAATGCTTTTGCTACTCCAGGTGGATATATTTATGTTTATACTGGATTATTAAAATTTGTGGATAATGAAGCAACTTTAGCAGCTGTATTAGCGCATGAAATAGCTCACGCTGAAAGAAGACACGCTGCCAAAAGAATGATTAAACAATATGGTGCCCAAGTTTTATTATCTTTATTATTAGGTGACAATTCAAGCCAGTTAGTAGAAATTGGAGCTAATTTATTGACAGGATTAGCTTTTCTTGCAAACAGCCGAAGCGATGAATTCGAAGCTGATGAATATTCTTTCAAATATCTTAAAACAAGCAATTGGTATCCAGGTGGCATCTCCTATTTCTTTGACAAAATCAAGTCAAATGAAGGAAATTCGTCTTTGACAAAATTATTATCAACACACCCTCTACCTCAGGATAGAATTGATGCTGTAAAAAAGATGCTAACTGATAATAATATTTCTGCTCCAACTGAATCAACTATTTTTTCAAAAAAATATTCAACTTTTAAATCTCAAATTCCATAGGATAATTATGAATTCAATCGAAAAATTATTAAATATTCAAGAAAAGAACAACTCAATACTATGCGTTGGCTTAGATACAGTTTTTAATAAATTACCAAATCATCTTCAAGCGATGCCAAGGGGTATCCTTGATTTTAACAAAAAAATAATTGATGTTACTAAAGATTTGGTTTCTTCTTATAAAATAAATTTTGCTTTTTACGAGCAATATGGAATAGATGGCTTTGAATTTATAAAGCAAACAATTAACTATATTCCTAAAGATATTCTAATTATTGCTGACGTAAAACGAGGCGATATTGGAAATACATCAACTGCTTATGCAAAAGCTGTATTTGAACATTTTGGATGCGATGCTATAACAGTAACTCCGTATATGGGTGAAGACAGCGTTGCTCCATTTTTGGAATATAAAAACAAATTAACATTTGTTTTAGCATTAACATCAAATAAAGGTTCAAATGACTTTCAAAAACTTTTAGTTGATGGTAAACCACTTTATAAGCACGTTATTGAAAAGTCCTTAACTTGGACTGAGAGCGACAACCTTGGTTTTGTGGTTGGAGCTACCAATCCCGAAGAATTGGCTGGTATAAGAGAAATAATACCGAATCAGCCTATATTAATACCAGGCGTTGGAACTCAGGGAGGATCTATAAGTGAGACTCTACAAAATAACAA
>CAIWET010000133.1 GCA_903911805.1 uncultured Ignavibacteria bacterium
AATAAATAAATAAAAAAAGGATATTAATGCCAATAGATTTTTTAAAATACCCTCTTCCTGCTAGAGTACGCCACCATACCGCTCCTGGATTATATATGAAACACTCGGAGCTGAAAGAAGTGTCTGACAGTTACCCACCATTAATTGAAAAAATGGATTGGTCTAAGATTTATTCTAATGGAAAACCACCTGATTTATTTGATGTTGGTTGCGGAAAAGGAAAATTATTATTAGAACAAGCTGAACGCCATCCTGATAAAAACGCAATGGGAATTGAAGTACGAGCTTGGGCAGCAACTTGGCTTCAAGGAGTGATTGAAGGCGAAGAAATTGGCAATTGCCACACTATTTGGTATTCTGTTGTTAATGGTTTACATTTTATTGAGGATAATTCGATTGAAGAAGTTTATTATCTTTTTCCAGATCCTTGGAGCAAACGTAAACATCGCAAACGCAGAGCATTCACAACTGAAATGCTTGATGAGTATTCAAGAATAATTAAAAAAGATGGCAAAATTCACTTAGCAACAGACGTTGCAGAAGTGCACGAATATCATCTCGAAATTTTGCAATCTAATGCAAAATTGACTTATAAAGTGGTCGAAAGCGACGAAGAATGGGGTTTGCCTGTTACTAACAAAGAACGCTTTTGCCGCAAAGAAAATATTCATTTTGATAGAATAATAGCAAAATTGAAAGATTAAAATATTCAATATTGTGATTGATTTTCAATAATTTTGCTTTGTTTTGTAACTAAAATGTCGTAATTTTATCTTTTGTATGTGTTTAAAAATAAAAATAGAGAAATGATGAAAAAATTTTTATTAATTATTACAATTCTTTTTGGACTTGGTTCAGCCAATGCTTTTTCTCAAAGCGTATTGGAATCAACCAGAGTATCAGGAAATTTCCAGTTTGACGCTCAGAGTTATGGCAAAGATTCATTAATTGGTGCTCAGGAAATCAAGCAGAAAGTGCTTTCAAATGGCTTTTTGAATGTATTGATGTCAGTTGGTAAATTTAATGGCGGAATTCGCTATGAACATTATCTTGACCCAATTCTTGGTATTGATACTCGCTATGCAGGAAGCGGTATTCCTTATCGTTTCTTTGAATTTAAAGATGAGTTTATCGATGTTACTGTCGGAAATTTTTATCAGCAATTTGGTAGCGGTTTAGTTTTTAGATCATACGAAGAAAGAGTTTTAGGATTAGACAATGCAATGGATGGAGCAAGATTCAAAATTCGTCCATCTAAAGGTGTAGAATTTATTGGCATAATCGGAAACCAACGCGAATTTTGGGGAAAATCTGCAGGTTTAATCAGAGGTGGTGATTTAACTGTTTCAATTAGCGATTTATTTGAAAACCTTTTACCTAAAGGCAATAGCTTAAATGTTGGAGGAAGTTACGTTAGTAAATATCAGGACAATAATGACTCTTATTATTTATTGCCAGCAAACGTTACTGCTACTGCAGTTAGAGCTAACTATTCAACAAGTGAATTCAATATTGATGCAGAGTATGCATATAAAATAAATGACCCAAATGCTACAAATAATTATAATTATAATCCAGGAACTGGATTTATATTAAATTTATCATATTTCCCTGAAGGTTTTGGAGCAAATTTAAATTTCCATAGAATTGATAATTTCGATTTTCGTTCTGATAGAGAAGCAATCGGATCATCTGTTATGATGAGCTTTGTGCCTCCAATTACCAAACAACACGATTATCGCTTAACAACATTATTCCCATATTCAACAAAACTTAATGGTGAAATTGGTGTTCAGGGAGATTTTACTTATAGCTTCCCTAAAGGTTCTTGGTTAGGTGGAAATTATGAATCTTATGTAACATTTAATTTTGCAAGAGTTCATAATTTAGACACTGTAAGAACTTTAATAGATACTACAACAAAATTACCTTTGCGTTACGAAGCAAATTCTTTAGGATTTGGAAAGAACTTATTTTTCAATGATTTAAATATCGAATTTACAAAAAAATGGGACAGAAAAATTAAAACAGTTGTTTCGTTTATTAATATAGAATATAATAAAGACGTTTTAGAAGCCGAAGGTGCAGCAAAATATGGAATGGTTCATTCAAATACTTTGGTTGGCGAGCTCGAATATAAGTTCACTTCAAAGCATTCTTTGAGAACTCAGGTGCAGCATCTCTGGCAAACACAAGACTCAACAGTTCACGTTCCAGACAATCAAAATGGCAATTGGATAATGTTCTTTGCCGAATATTCATATTCACCAAGCTGGATATTTACAGTTTATGATGAATATAATTATGGTAATCATTTTGATGAAAAGAAATTGCATTATTTGAATTTCAACGTAGCTTATACACACGAATCATCTAAAATAATGCTAAGCTATGGCAGACAACGTGGTGGTTTGCTTTGCGTTGGAGGCGTTTGCAGAGTAGTTCCTGCAGCTACTGGTATCAGTTTATCAATAACTTCTTCATTCTAATTAAGGAAATATAAAATGAAAAATAGATTATTTTTGTTATTTGGTGCAATTTTAAGTGCAATTATATTAAGCTCTTGTGGAGATGTAATCGAAGAACCTTACGTTTATCAAAAGCCATTAGATACAACAAAAACAACAAACCAAAAAGTTCTTTTGGAAGATTATACAGGTTTTACTTGCGGAAATTGCCCTGCAGCTCACGAATTAGCTGCTGAAATTGCAAAGACTTATAGTGGCAAAGTCATCATTATGGCTGTACACGCTGGTGGATATGCTAAGACAAGTCCTGCACATTCTTATGATTTCAAAACAGCATCTGGAACAATTTATGATGATTTCTTCGGAATCAGTAAAGTTGGAAACCCTAATGGAATGATTAATAGAAAAGGTTATGCCGAAGGAGCAAAAAATCATATTTTACCAAAAACAAAATGGCAAAAACAAGTTGATTCAGCTTTAGCAAAAGTAGCAAAAATTGAGCTAACATTGAAATCAACTTACAATGAATCAACCAAAACAACAAAAATTGATGTTACTATTAATTATCTTGGAGCTGGCACTAAAGATTTAAATTTAGATTTATATTTGACAGAAGACAGTATAATCAATTATCAGACTGATTACAGACTAACTCCTCCTGACAATCCAGCTTATGCACATATGCACGTTTTGAGAGATACTCCATTAGGAACCTGGGGTGAATTAATCAGTTCAACTGATGTCCCAGCTGGTACGAAAATTTCGAAATCTTACAATTATACAATTGCTTCAGATAAAGATTTTGTTCCAAAAAATATGCATATTATTGCAGCTATCCACAATATCAAAACTTACGAAATTGTTCAGGTAGAAGAAGTTAGTTTGAAATAAATTTCGATGATTAAGAAATTTATAAAGAAATAAAAATTAAGTATTGAATCAATGCTTGTAACCCCCACCCCCTCCCATTGAAGGAGGGGTTAAAGAAAATTTAATTCTTTAGGGATGTGATATCTTTGTTTTAGATATTCTAGATTGAACCAATATTTACTTTTGAATATATTATTATTTGAAAAATAGTTAAAATGAAAAAAATAGCATTACTTTTTATATTTATTCTCGCTTTTGGATGTACTAAAAAAGAAGATTCGAAAATTAAATTCTGGAATTTCTGGAGTGAGCCTTCCCAAACAGCTGTATTAAAAGAATTAATCTCCGAATTCGAAAAAGAAAATGATTGTCAAGTAGAATTGACTGAGCTTACCTGGAATGATGGGAAAACAAAATTGATGTTTGCCTTCAATTCCGAAACAGCACCTGATGTAATGGAACTTGGAAGCGATTGGATTGCTCAATTTTCTTCTTCTGGCGTTTTATACGAGATGAACAAAGATTCGATGAAAACCTCAGAATTCCTGCCAAATTCTTTAGCTCCTGGAATGTGGAAAAGCAAGTTTTTTGCACTTCCTTGGGTAATTGATACAAGAGTAATGTTTTATAATAAAGATTTAGCTTCAAAAGCTGGATTGAACACAGCACCAACAACTTTAGACCAGATGCTTGAATTAGCAACAGCTATTAATGATGCTGGAGCATTCGGATATGGTGCAAATGGATCTGATCCTCATCGTTTATATAAAAAAATCCTTCCTTTCTTTTGGACTTATGGTGGCGAGATAATAAATGATTCTGGCAAATCAGCACTTTTTTCTCCTCAAAATATTGCAGCTTTAGAAAAATATGCTGAATTATCTAGAACCGGATTAGTTGAAACTCAAAGAGAAATTGATGCTCAATTTGCTCAAGGAAAAGTTGGTTTTTGGAATTCTGGAAGCTGGCTATTTAAAAAACTGGCAAAAGCTGATTTTCAATATGGAATATTTCCACTTCCAGGAAAAGCAGGTGAAATTGGAACTTCATTTGCAGGTGGCGAATATCTATCAATTAATGCGAAATCTAAAAATATTGAAAAATCAAAAAAATTGGTTGCATTCTTAACCTCAGAAAAAGCAGCATTGCAATTATGCCAAAAAATTCCTGAGGCAGGCTTCCCAGCAAATATTAAAGGATTTGAAAATGACTTTTTCAAAAATGATGCAAACAAAAATATTTTCAGAGAGCAATTGAAAACTTCAAAGATGACACCAGTGCACCCAAAATGGTTAGAAATTGAAGCAATAATTGAAAATGCAGTAGTAGAAGTTCTTTTAGCAAAAAAATCTGCTTATGGCGCATTATTAGAGGCTCACAATCAAATAAACAATTTGCTTGAGCCAAATGTTTAATTTATTAAAACATACTTTCTTTTATAAGCGTAGGAAAATATAATTCTTGTCGTCTAATAAATATGGATGAAAAAGAATTTATTGGATTATTGAAGAATAAGGATGAAAGTGCTTTTAAAACGCTTGTTTCGACATATAAAAATCTAATTGCCAATATAACGTATAAATTCTTCTTTAATCTTCAAGATACAGAAGATATCACTCAAGAAGTTTTTATTGAAATCTTCAATTCTATCAGCAGATTTAATGAAAAATCTTCACTTAAATCCTGGATTTATAAAATCACCGTTTCCAAATCAATTGATAGAATCAGAAGTCAAAAGCGCCAAAAAAGATTCCATCAGGTCATTTCAATCTTTGGAAAAGAATTTGAAGATTTCCATAACCAGATAGCAGATAATTCTAATCCGCATAATTTATTGGAAAACAAAGAAGATCTTAATGAATTAATTCTTAAAATAAATGAATTACCTGAAAATCAAAGAATTGCCCTAACTCTTTCAAAATTAAATAGTATATCTCAAAAAGAAGTTTCTGAAATTATGCAAATAACCGAAGGAGCTGTTGAAGCATTAGTCTTTAGAGCAAAAAAGAAATTAAAATTAACATTAAATAAATCGTAGGATTCAAAAATAATTGTCGTCTAAATTATTGAAAGGAATGAAATGAATAAGTTTGAAAAAAATATTGAAATACTTAACGAAGTCGAAATAACTTTGAATGGAGACTTTGAGAGCAATTTGCTTTTATCTCTCAAAACTCAAAAGCCGAAAAAAGAATTTCAACCAAAAATAATTGTTTCAGTTATTGCAACGTTAGCAGTTCTTTCAATCCTTACGTTTTCATATTCATTAAAAAGTGAAGTTTCTAATAATTATGAAACAAATAGAAGTGAATATCTGAAAATAATAGAAAATTCGTATTCAATAGTTAATAATAATAATATTTAAGGAAAAGTTATGGATGCTTTCTCAAAAAATAAATATTTATTTTGGTCAGTAATTATTCTTGCAGTTATTAATATAGTATTAATCAGTATGTTTTGGCTCAATCGTCCAGGACATCATAATGGACCAATGCCACCTATGCCATTTGAACGACCAATGGGAGACAAGGATAATATGATGAACTTTATCAAACACGAAATAGGTCTTGATGCAGATCAAGAAAAAAAGTTTGACGAAGAATCAAAAGCTCATTTTGCTAAAATAGATGAAATTACAAAGAAAATCGGCGACAAAAAAGCCGAGTTGATTGAAGCAACTTTTTTGGACAACTCAATAGAAGATTGCAAGAAAATGGCTTCAGAATTAGGAGCATTGCACGTTGAATTCGAAAACATCAATATCGATCATTTCAATAGATTGAAGAGTTTTTGCAATGACAAGCAAATTTCAAAATTCAAAGATATGATGAAAGAAGTTTTCAGCAAGAAAGGGCATCAAATGATGCCAGGAGGACCACCACCACCAATGGGTCCACCGCCACACGAAGGCAGAGATGGTGATTGTCCACCTAGAGGGCATATGCCGCCGCCACCAGGATTGTAACTATAGTGAGGAAACTCACTTTATAAATAAAGAATTATTAAAATAAACAGGAGGTTTCAATGACAATTAATAGTAGTTCAAATGGCATTTCAGGAATAAATGATCCTAATGCTATGCAATCTTTCGGCAAAATGAAGGGCGGAGGAAGACCACCAAAACCTGATTTTAATCAAATGTTAACTCAAATGACAAAAGATTTGGGCTTGACTGACCAACAAAAAGAAAAAGTAGGCACTATTTTAAAACAAAATATTGAGAAGATGGATGCTGAAAAAACTCAAAACGAATCTAGCAATACTCGCTTAACTCGTGATGAGATGAAGACCAAAATGGATGAGAATTTCACCAATCTTCAGAGTGAATTAAAAACAATTCTATCAACGGAGCAAATGGATAAATTTTCTTCAATTATGAGCAATAGAAATCAACAACCGCCACCACCACCTGATGCGGAAATGCAAAATTACAATCCTAATGGGAACTTCAGCTTTAGGGTTTAAAAAAAATTAAATCATTTTAATAAAATCCCCAATTGAAAAAATTCAATTGGGGATTTTCTTTAATATTTTAAGCTAAAATAATATTATTATTTGCTTCCTTTGTCTTTCCATTTTACTTCATAGTAACCTGGACGAGAATTATTAACCTTTTGCAAGAATTCTTTGCTATAACCAGCAGATTTTGGATGTCTGCCATTCTCAACAGTTACATCATTGATATAACCATCATTATATTTAACAATTAATGATTTCCATAATTCAGTCCATCTATCTAAGGTTTTATTTACCTGACTATTGGTATAATCATTCAAAAATTCTATAGCCAAATCTTTTTTTCCAGCATTGAATAACTCCATTGCTGCTTTTTCGATAGCTGGCTGGCTAATTTGAAATCCAGATTCGAGTGCAGTTTGCACTTTTTGGATATCACCAATCATCAAGGAATATCTTGGATAAGCGTAATTTGCTACTAAATTGAAAACCCAAAACATTGATTCCATTGTAAAGTTTGCAATTGAACCTACTTTTATTGATTTTGGAGGATTTACCATTGAATTATATAAAGGCATATAAACTGTTGTATAATTATCATCAACGCCATACCAGAAACATCCCATTTCGTTAGGAACATTACTTCTTAATTGAGAAACAAATGCAAAAGCTGTTTGTTGAGTTGAAATTGGTCTTTCCCAAGCGAATTTTGTAACTGTATCGCCTTCAATTTTCCAATACAAGCCTTTCCATCTTACTGGGCATCCGTAAGGACCAGCAGCTTCACCTTTTTTTAAATCATAATCTGTGCCATCAAAGTGGTCTCTCATATAATCAATAACATCTGCTAAAGATAATTTTTTGTCAGCTTTGATAAACAATGGATAAGGTTCTGCTCCTTTAACTGCTCTCCAATAATCATCAGAAAAATTCTGAGATGGTGCTGCAGCTCTGAATAAACTCCAAACTCTACCTTCACAAGCATATAATGCTCCTGGTTCGATTGGTGCATAAGCATCAACAAAGCTGAATTTTTTTCCTGATTTTGGATCATAAAATCCTTTTTTTACAGCAAAAGAAACAACATCTTTGGAATACATACAGTTATCAGGATCATTTTCAATGATTTCTCTGATTCTTGCTTGATTTGCGTGAGCTGCAACGTATCCATCTGGAATTCTGCGTGCAACCCAAACTGCACCTTTTTCTGAAGGACCTTTAGAAATCATTTCTAACATCCAAGCTTCATTTGGATCAGCTACAGAAAAAGATTCTCCTGAGCTATAATAACCATATTCAGCAACTAATTCGCCCATTATTTTGATAGCTTCGCGAGCGGTTCTTGCTCTTTGCAATGCTATTTGAATTAATGAGCCATAATCAACAATAGCAGTTGTATCGCGTAATTCTTCTCTACCACCGAAAGTAGTTTCGCCAATTGAAACCTGAAATTCATTAATATGCCCAACTACTTTATAAGTTATGGCAGCTTGTTTAATTTTGCCTAAGTATTTTCCGGAATCCCAATCGTAAACATCAACCATTTCACCTGGATTGTGCTTACCGCCTGGCATAAAATAAAATGGCTCCATAAAGCCACCGGCATCAGCATTATAAGTAATAAATACCGAGCCATCAGTTGAAGCGCCTTTAGTTACTATAAAATTTGTGCAGCTATTAGAATTACTGTAACCCAATATGAAAGCTACAATTGCAGTGAGAAGAAATTTATAAATCATTAAAACCTCAATTTTAAATATTAAATTTAAATAATTAAGCAAATTACGAAAAAAATAAATATTAATGATTAGATTTTAAATGATTAATTCAATTTTAAATATTCTCAATATTCACCATTCGGTAATTTATTTTTAATTTTATTAAATTCAACTTTCCAATTATCGTATTGAAGATTATCATTGTCGCTCCAAAAATGTGTATTATCAGAGACTATACCATTTTTGATTATAAATACCGGTATTAGAGATACTTAATAATAATAATAATCGATAGAATCTATTTTATATCTTCTGCTTGGATTTCTATTGAATAGCGAATCAACGGAAAGCACTTTGACTTTTAAAAGTACACCTAATTATTAATTTAGTATTAAGTAGCACTATACAATATCTGGCGAGAAAATAACCAACTACAAGAATAATGATCTAGTGTTGTTTATGTAACCACAAAAATAATTAGTTAGTGACTAATATATTATTGACAAATCATTTAATTTTATTATTTTTGTAAAAAATATTTATTATTTCTATAAATAAATGAAATAG
>CAIWET010000134.1 GCA_903911805.1 uncultured Ignavibacteria bacterium
AAAACCACCACAAAACTATTCATAACTAATCATTAAGAATCTAAATATTCTTTTGCAATATTTGATAAACTTGAGTGATTAACTAATTCAAGCTTGGAATGTATATTTTTTCTATGAGTATTGATTGTAAATTGGCTTAATTCCAATTTATGAGCAATCTCTTTAGTAGACATACCTTTACCAATTAAATTCAAAATCATTCTTTCTTTTTTAGTAAGTTTTTCAAATTTACTAATAAAGCCAGGATGAGATCTTGGATCTAATCTGTGGTATTGTGCTAAAGAAGGTTTTTCGTAAAAAGTCCTTAAATCTTCCATAACAATGTCAATTACTCTTGACTGATAAGCTTTTTTTCCATTAAAGACGTATCTTAAATAGATAAATAGCTCTTCTTTGTTTATATCTTTGAAGAAATAGCCATCAGCTTTATTCTTCATAGCACTATAAACATGCAGTTTTTCCTCTGATATTGTTAGCATAACGACTTTGATATTTGGGTATTGTTCTTTAATAAAACTCAAAAATTCAAAACTGTCGCCATCAGGCATAACAATATCTAACAATATTAAATCGATCTGCTCTGATCCTAAAATTTCTTCTGCTTCTACTCTTGTATTAGCATTGAAAATTAGGAAAGGAATTTTCAACGAATTAAGCAGTGCCTTCGTTCCCAAACCCGAGATTAAGTGATCATCGAGTATCAATATTTTCTTATCATCCAATGTCATAGCTTTCTCCTAAATAACTAATTACAAAATTAATGATAATTTTCTTAATTCACAAAATAAAAATTTAAAAATTAAAAAAAAACTGCTAAAAATAGCAGTTTTTTTAAAAAAAGTGTAATATTTCTTACTTTTGGTTCAATTTTTTGTATTCTTCGATGATATTTTCTTGAACCGAACGAGGAACTTGCATATATTTTAAGAACTCCATAGTGAATTCTCCCTTGCCTTGAGTCATAGATCTTAAGTCATTTGAATAACCAAACATTTCACTTAGTGGAACTTCAGCTTCAACAACTGCATAACCAGAATCAGATGTTGTATTAACAATAATACCTCTTCTTTGGTTAATCTGACCGATAACAACGCCTTGGAATTCTTCAGGTGCTGAAGTTTCTAATTTCATGATTGGTTCTAAAATTGTTGGTTTTGCTTTAGCCATAGCTTCTTTAAGAGCTTGTTTACCAGCAATTTTAAATGCCATTTCTGAAGAGTCAACTGTATGAATAGAACCGTCATTTAATACGCATCTAACATTAACAATTTTTTGACCAATCAAGAAACCTTCTTCCATTTGTTCTTTAAATCCTTTGTCAACTGCTGGAATGTATTCTCTGGAGATTACACCACCAACGATTTTGTCAACAAATTGATATTCAAGATTTTCCTCAGCTGGAATTGGTTCAATATATCCTGCAACACGTGCGAACTGACCAGAACCACCCGATTGTTTCTTATGAGTATAATTGTACTCAATTTTTTGAGTAATTGTTTCTCTATAAGCAACTTTAGGTCTACCAACTATAATTTCAGTTGCATATTCTCTTTTGATTCTTTCGATATAAATTTCAAGATGAAGTTCGCCCATACCGCTAATGATTGTTTCATTGCTTTCTGGATCGATTTTTACTCTGAAAGTAGGATCTTCTTTTTGGAATCTATTTAAAGCTTTAGAGAAGTTTGCTTGTTTAGTTTTTTCCTTAGGGCTAATTGATAATTCAATAACCGGATTTGGAACATACATTGAACTCATTGAGTAATTTTGTGTTCCGTCAGTAAATGTATCACCTGAAGAACATTCAATACCAAATGTTGCAATAATATCGCCAGCAACTGCTTCTTCGATATCGTGCATTTCACTTGCGTGCATTCTTACTAATCTAGCAACTTTAGTCTTTTTACCATTTTTGGAGTTATAAATAAAATCACCTTTAGTAATTTTACCTTGATAAACTCTCATATAAGTTAACTGACCATAACGACCGTCTTCGAGTTTGAATGCTAAAGCGCATAATGGCTTGTCAGGATCTGTTTCTAAAGCAACTCTAGCTTCGTTGTTGTTCAAATCCAATGTTTCGTTTTGTTTGTCCAAAGGACAAGGTAAAAACATAGTAACAGCATCCAATAAAGTTTGGATACCTTTGTTTCTTTTAGCTGTTCCAATATAAACTGGAGTAATATGAAGGGCAATTGTGTGTTTCCTGATTACTGGAATTAATTCTTCCATTGTAATTTCTTCTTCACCTAAGAATTTTTCAGCAATAACGTCGTCAAAATCAGACAAAGTTTCGATGATTTCCATTCTTCTTTCTTTTGCTTCATCTAATAAGCCAGCAGGAATGTCTGCTTCTCTAATGATTTCGCCATTATCACCTTCATAATAAATAGCTTTCATTTTCAATAAATCAATTACGCCTTCAAATTCTTCTTCCATACCAATAGGCATTGTAATAAGAACTGGTCTTTGGCTTAATTTTTCTCTTAACTGAGTTACCACTTTATCTGGATTTGCACCTGAACGGTCAACTTTATTGATAAAAGTGATTTTAGGAACAGAATATCTTCTCATCTGTCTTTCAACAGTGATAGTCTGAGATTGAACACCTGCTACTCCACAAAGAACTAGAACAGTACCATCTAATACTCTTAATGAACGCTCAACTTCAACTGTAAAGTCAATATGTCCAGGAGTGTCAATCAGGTTGATGTTGAAATCTTTCCATTCAGCATAAGTTGCGGCTGATTGGATAGTGATACCTTTTTCTCTTTCGAGATCCATTGAGTCCATAGTTGGACCTGCACCACTTTTGTCTCTTACTTCAATAATCTGATGGATTTTTCCCGTAAAAAATAATATTCTTTCACTTAAAGTTGTCTTTCCGGAATCAATATGAGCAGCAATTCCGATGTTTCTTAATTTGTTGATGTCGAACATAACTTTCCAATATATTTATAAATTATCTTCAATATAAAAGTGAGTAGAAACGTAAATACTATTAAAGTATTGTTGTTAATTGTTAAAAATACTAATATTAATGTTATATAATTTCTTTACTGTAGATATCATCTAAAGAACTTGCTTTGTCGTTTGAATAAATATGGTGATGATGATGGTCTAATTTTTTTAATAAAAAAGACAGTGTGTTCTTTTCAGAAGTTGTTAAGTTACCTGCAATAATTTCAGAAACTAAATGCATTTTTGGCAATAAGTTAAATAAAGCAAATTTACCTTGCTCAGTAATAGCAACTCTTTGACTTCTTTTGTCATTAGGGTCATCAAATTGATCAATTAATCCGTGATTTAGTAATCTTTTTATTACTTCTACACCTGATGTTTTTTCAAGAATGTTTTTTGAAATTAATTCGGATTTGGTTAAGCTATTATATGTTAAAAGAAGTATCAAAAATGAAAATTCTTCAGCAGTTTGTATCTGACTATCAGTCAAAGCCTTTTTTATATAGTGCTTTGCATAACGATACATCAATCCAATAAGCCTTGAAATCTCTGATTCAGCAGTATCCATCATATTTTTATTATTAACTTCAAGCTCGCCACCTAGTCTTCTTAGTGCAATCTCGTCACAATTATATTGACTATTTAAAAATCCTAGAAAATCATTGAAATTCAAAGAATCATTATCTAAATTCTCTTTTTCGAATTCATCTAAATGCTCTATTATCTTTATTTGTATATCTTTTGTTCTCAAAATTCAACCATTTTAATAAAATAATACGAAAACATATTATATTTTCAAAAATATAGACGTAACAATCAAATAAATTATTTTTTAGTACGTTAATATTCTTGTTATTGGTGTTAATTTACGTAAACATTGCAAATTAAATAAAAAAATAAGGAATAAATATGAAAATTGAAAAAATAAAATGGTTGATGATATTAGTCATCATTGCATTTGCATTAAATTCTATAAATGCACAGGAAACAAAAACCGCTCATTTAAGTGGAATTGTAACAAGCAAAGTAAATCAAAAACCTTTGCCTGGAGTAACGGTTTCATTAATAGGAACAAAACAAGGGGCAGTTTCTAAGCAAGATGGATCATTCAAAATTGACAATATAAAACCTGGAATTTATTCAGTTAAATTCTCTTATATTGGATATGAAACATTTGTACAAACTGATGTTAATATTAATAATGCTAATAAATCTTTTCTTGAAATTGAAATGATTGATAAAGTTATTAATTTAAAAGGGGTTGAAGTCAAATCGAATTACTTTATGAAAAAAGTCGAAACTTCAACAAGTACTCAAACTCTCAGTATGGAAGAAATTAGAAGAGCTCCAGGGGTACAGGAAGACGTCATCAGAGCAGCTTCATTATTACCTGGAGTAAATGTTACTTCTGCCGGAAGAAACGATCTAGTAGTAAGAGGAGGGGCACCATTCGAGAATCTATTCGTCGTTGATAATATTGAAGTACCAAATATCAATCATTTTGGTAGTCAAGGCTCAACTGGAGGTCCATTATCGATAGTAAATATTGACTTTGTTAAAAATGTTACTTTTTCCTCTGGTGCTTTTGGAAGTAAATTTGGTGACCGTACTTCATCAATTACAAATATTGAATTAAGAAATGGAAATGATGAATTTGGAGGTAAAGCAACTTTATCCGCAACAGGATTTGGTCTAAATTTAGAGGGTCCTATGGGAGAAAATGGTTCTTTTTTATTTAGTGCAAGAAGATCATATTTAGATTTTATATTCACGGCTGCTGGATTTTCATTTGTTCCAGAATATTGGGATTTTCATTTTAAATCAAATTATAGAATTGATGAAAAAAATTCTGTTTCATTCTTGACAATTGGTGCATTAGGTTCGGTAAAACTTAATAATGAAAATGCAGATAATAAATACAAAAATGGAAGACTAGTTGCTCCTTCTCAAAATCAATATTTCTCGGGTTTAACCTGGAAACATTTATTTGAGAATGGATATTCAAAAGTAACTTTAGGTGAAACATTATCAGATTATAACACAATTCAGAATGATTCTAATTTAGTTCCAATCTTAAAAAACACATCTAGAGAAGCAGAAACTTCATTGAAAATTGATTTTGATTTCCAATTAACACCATCTACTTTATTAACATTTGGTAATCAATCAAAACTTGCTTCTAACTTATCATATAATTTAGTAATTGATGGAAAATACAGATTAGACGAACTTGGAAAACAAAATCCATTATCGATGGATACAACATTCACAGCACTCAAAAACGGAACTTATGCAAATATTACAACAAGTTTTGATAAATTCAAATTGACTTTAGGTGGCAGACTAGATTATTATAATTATATAGAAGAAAAAATGAGTATATCACCAAGAGCAACATTTATTTATCAGGTAAATGAAGTAACAGCATTCAGTGTGAGCGGTGGAAGATATTTTCAAGCACCATCTTACATTTGGTTAATGGGAGATGCTAATAATTATAAAATGAAACCAATTCAGGCAGACCAGATTGTATTAGCTTTTGACCACACACCTCTTCAAGAAGTAAAAGTTCAGGTTGAGACATATTACAAGCAATACAAAAATTACCCAGGAAGAGTATGGAGACCAGATGCTCTTTATGCACCAGGAGGATTTGATGATTTGACTGCTGATATTCCATTTGGATTAGAACCTCTAAATAATGAGGTTGAAGGATATTCTAGAGGGGTAGAAATATTTATCCAGAAAAAATTAAGCGAGATACCACTTTACGGACTAATGAGCTTGACATTTGGAGAAACCAAATTCACAACACCAAACGGAACGGAAAGATATAGCTCTTATGACACAAGATTTATTGGTAATTTGTCATTAGGATATAGAATTACCGATGATTGGGAAATAAGCGGCAAATTCAGAATTTCAACAGGTGCCCCAACAACACCATTTTTAGTAAATGGAACAAAGGATTGGAAAAATTTTAATGAGGGCGATAGATTACCGATTTTCCACTCTCTCGACTTAAGAGTTGACAAAAGATGGAATTTATCAAGTATATATGTTATCACATATTTAGACATTCAGAATGTTTATAGTCAGAAAAATGTTTCCGGAATTGTTTGGGATTATAGAAATCAAAAAGAGATTTATCAATCATCATTGGGAATTTTACCAACAATTGGCGTAAGCTTTGAAATGTAATTTAATGATGTCATTCCAGCGAAAGCAGGAATCTAAGTTTTAAAAAAACAACATCAAACCCCACCCTAAATCCTTCCCCTTAAAGGGAGGGACTTGAAGAGAAGGAATTTATTTATTTGTAGAGACAGGTCTTAGACCTGTCTTTTTTTTATGCCGTCATTCTTAAGCTAAGCGAAGAATCTGGTACAGCAAATTTTGTGCTTTCATTCCAGCGAAATCAGGAATCTACGATTCCTCTTGGTCAAGCAGGGACGCTTGACCAACAAAAAATTCGAAATGGTCATTTCGATATAATTCATTCGGAATCTACTCTGGTGGCCGGTTTGAGCCGTTGGCTGAGTGATGCGAAAGCATCGTATCGAAGCCAACTTTAAGATGGTCAAGCATAGACGCTTGGCCTACAAAGAATTCAAAATGGAGCCCACCTAAGGTGAACTCCATAAATGATTACTATAAATTATTTTGAAATATTATCAAAAATATAGCTTTTTACAGCATCAATTGAGATTCTTACTTGATTCATTGAATCTCTCTCGCGAATTGTAACAGTATTATCTTCTAAAGATTGTCCATCTACAGTAATGCAGAATGGTGTTCCAATTTCGTCTTGTCTACGATATCTTCTACCGATTGCTCCAGATGTATCATATTGAACTTTGAAATTCTTTTGAAGGTCTTTATAGAGTTTAGTTGCAAATTCTGGCATTCCGTCTTTATTAACTAATGGGAAAACAGCAGCTGTTATTGGTGCCAATTTTGGACTGAATCTCATCACTACTCTAGTTTCTTCATTTCCTTTATCATCTGTTACTTTTTCTTCATCATAAGCATTGCAGAGGAAAGCCATTAATCCACGAGTAACTCCACCTGAAGTTTCTAATACATAAGGTACAAATCTATCCTGATTGACGGTATCTACGAACTCAAGCTTTTTACCGGAGAACTCTTGATGTCGCTTCAAATCAAAATCTGTGCGTGAATGGATACCTTCAATTTCGCCCCAACCGAATGGGAACAAGAATTCAATATCTGTAGCTTTATTTGCATAATGAGCTAATTTTTCGTGTGGTTTAAATCTCAATGAGTCCTTTTTCATACCGAGTTCTAAATACCAATTATATCTTCTTTCTTGCCAATAATCAAACCATTCCATTTCAGAACCTGGTTTAATGAAATATTGCATTTCCATTTGTTCGAATTCGCGAACTCTAAATAAAAAGTTCTTTGTATTTATTTCATTTCTGAAGGCTTTTCCGATTTGTGCAATTCCGAAAGGAACTTTTTGTCTGCCAGTTTCCATAACATTTTTGAAATTTACAAAGATACCCTGTGCTGATTCTGGTCTAAGGAAAACAGTATTATTTACATCTTCAACTGGTCCTATGAATGTTTTGAACATCAAATTGAAGTTACGAACCTCAGTCCATTCTGTTGATCCAGAAACAGGGCAAGGAATTTCGAAATCGATAATAATTTTATGATAATCTGCATTATCTTGCACTTGAGATAATCTTGTTTCTAATTCTGCAGCTTTATCAGTTCTTTTTTTACTTTTTAATTTATCAATGAATTCTTCGATTAAATTGTCAGCTCTATATCTTAATCTGCTGGTTTTGTTGTCAATCATCGGGTCTGTGAATTGAGCAATATGACCACTGGCTTCCCAAACTTTTGGGTGCATAAGAATTGAAGCATCGATACCTTCGATATCGTCGCGGTAAGTCATTGCTTTCCACCATTCTTCTTTGATATTCTTAAGTAATTCAACGCCAAGAGGACCAAAATCCCAGCAACCATTCAATCCACCATAAATTTCAGATGACTGAAAAACAAATCCACGTCTTTTAGCAAGTGATATAATTGTATCGAGTTTAAACATAAAGCATTATTTCCTATTTTTCAAAAAATACAAACAATATAAGACACTTAAACGAGGAAATTCTTGTTAAAGAAAATTAAATGAGTTTTTTTAATAATTTTTTATCGAATGAAATGACTTGTGTTTTTGAGATATTATTAAATGAAATTAAAATACAATCAACAATATCAAATCTTGTCGCACTATAATATTCTAATGAATTAATAAGAATAATTTTATTTTCATTAATAATTGTTTCTGAT